>JAISNV010000034.1 GCA_031276035.1 Bacteroidales bacterium
AATCATTCCTATTTGATTTACTTATTCTTTTTTATTAAGTTTTTTGAATGGTTTTTAGACCCTTATAATCTATTTTAAATATAAATGTGTTATTTTGGAATATAAACTAATCTAAAAAAATAATATGCGGTGCAAAAATAGTAAAAATGATTCATTGATTCATAATTTTATTAAGAAATGATAGCAAATTAATTTTTAGATTCTCAAATCTTTAAATAATTTATTCCTAACCTTTATACTCAATATCATCATTCTCAATAATATTCGAAATTTTCTTGAATCTAAAGGCATTAAAGATTTCCCATATTCCGGAAATAATAAGAAAAGCACCGGCAATGTAAGTAATGGCATTTTTTACATTATCCATATAAAATACGAATAATATACCTAAAGCTACTAACAAGATACCATTTACTATTGTAATAGTGTTATGCGGTACGTATGATTTATATTTTATTGTTGTAATAATTTGAAAAACTCCAGTTAATATTGCCCAAATTCCAATTACTACGGCAATAAATTTCCAAACCTGACCCGGCATTATTGCAAAAATAATTCCGGCAACTAACAGAAACACACTTACAAATGTTAGAGAACCCCAATAACGTTTTTTTACTGCAGAATAAATATCAACTCCTATTAATGTGGCAGCAACAATAATAAAAACTATACCAAGCCATTTTATAAGTACATTAATTGCGTCTCCTTTAACAAAAAGAAGAAGAATTCCTATGATAGCGGCAATTATACCGTTAACCAACATTGTTACCCATGATTTTTTAAAGAATGCATTCATAATAATTTATATTTACATAAAAAATAATACTCTGATAATTAAAATAAAGCCACAAATTGCAAATATAATTCCTATGATTATATTTATCCATTCTATGACTTTCGGTTTTAAGAAGTTTTTTATTTGTTTGCCTAACAACACTTTAAGAATATTAAAAATAAGTAACATTACTATACTTCCCAAAAAGAAAACAAAAACATTCTCTCTAACAGTATTTTCGTTAGACATAGACGTAACTGTAACAACAGCTCCTGCCCATAAAATTAAAACAACCGGATTTAATATGTTGATAAAATAGCCTTTTAAAAAATAGGTTAAAACACCGGCTTCCGGACCAAAAAATTTACTAAACTTAGACGTTTTATCTTTTTTGACATATACGGAAGGGTTATTTTCAGCCTGTTCCTTTTTTCTTTTAGAAACAGGTTTAGGAATCGGTTTAAGATATTCATTACCTTCTTCCGTTTCAAATTCTTCCGTAACAATAATTTTTTTATCTTTCTTCTTTCTTGCAGTAATTACAGAATATCCTCCATAAAGTATTAAAATAATTCCTCCTATAGTACCGATAATACCGGCATTTTCATTTGCATTGATATAAGAAGCCAATCCATAATAACTTACAATTATAAGTGTTAGATCGCTTAATGTAATACCTAAAGACATAGAAAGCCCGTACTTAAAACCGCGCTGTATTCCGATTTGTACTAAAGCAAAGAAAGAAGGTCCGGCAGATATAGATATCACAAGACCTAACAATATACCTTGTAGCAGAACAACAAACATTTAATATTAATTAGATGTATTTTTTATTTTACTTAAATAGCCTTCCCAATTGGTAAGCGATTGCTCCCTAAGAACTCTTGGAAATTTAAATGATCCTCCTGTTTTTCCCAACAACTCCAAATAATCATAAAAAACCTTTGAAGGATATATTTCAACGAAAACCTCACGAATTGCGGCAATTCTTTCTACCCTATAATCGTCATTCAATTCTTTTAGGTATTTATCCATTACTTCTCTTGCCTGTTTCGCATCTAATTTATCATCAGTACCTATATACCATTTATGTGCAAACATTCTGCTGTGTTTAATTCCGGCAACAGAAAATTCTTTTATGTTTACTCCAAGTTCTTGTTCCATAAGTTCAATGGCTCTATTCATATTAGCCTGACTTAAATGCTCTCCGCAAACGTTCAAATAGTGTTTGGTTCTGCCGGTTATTTGAATTTCGTACCTGCTTAAATCCGTAAATTTTACAGTATCGCCTATCAGATACCTCCATGCACCGGCGCAAGTCGAAATCAGAATAGCATAAACCTCATCTTCTTTTACTTGATCAATTGTAAGCGTAGTCGGATTCTTTTTGATATTTCCAGAATTATCAAAATTATCCTTAGTATAAGGAACAAATTCAAAAAAGATTCCGTTGTCAAGAACCAATTGCATTGAATCTATATTAGGTCTTGTTTGTAAAGCCAAGAAACCTTCTGAAGAAAGGTACGTTTCAATATAAATAAGCGGATGAGCAAGTAATTTCTCAAAACCGGTTTTATACGGTTTAAACGAAACACCACCGTGAACAAATACTTTCAAATTTGGCCAAATATCGTGGATTGTCTTTAAATTGTAATGTTCAATGATTTGCTCCATAAGTATTTGTAACCACGCCGGAACACCTACAATAGCGGCAACATCCCAATCTTTAGCATTTTTTACAATCTCATTGAGTTTTGTTTGCCAATCGATTTCTTTGGAGATTTTTTTGCCGGGATAATAAAATCTTTGAAACCAGATAGGAATTTTCCCGGTACTGATACCCGATAAATCTCCTTCATAATATACTCCATTGTATTTCAGCTGAGTGCTGCCGCCGAGCATAAGAGCTCCCTTAGTAAAGAAATCTTTGGGGAGGTCATATTGTGCAAGGGTTAATAATTCTCTAACCGAAATCTTCTTAATTTGCCTGACCATACTAGAAGAAACAGGAATATATTTACTTGAAGCTCCGGATGTTCCCGAACTCAGTGCAAAATGTTCTATTTTGCCCGGCCAACAAACATCGGAAATACCTTGCTGTGCCTTGTTCCACCACTCCTCATGGATTGAATCGTAATCATAATTTGGAACCTTTTTTTGAAACTCTGAAATAAAATCTTTTGATGATAAAATTTCAGAAAAATCAAACTGTTTGCCGAATAATGTATTTTTTGATTTTTTTAAAAGTTTCTTTAGAACCTTCTTTTGAACTTTCGTACCGTCAACTACTGGTTGTTTTTGGTAGCCCCCAAGCTCTATTGCATTTTTTATCAATGATCCCAATAAAGGCATATTCATACAAATTTAATCGTGCAAAGATATAAACATTTATGAATTAATAAAAAAGTCGGAAGCATATTTATCTGCGAATAAGAAACCAGCATCATTCAACGAATAATTAGATTTAATTATAATTAAATGATCTTTAGGCACTAATAATAATTTATTCTTAGTATTTTCAGTGAAAATACCTCCATATTTATCATCAATATAATCCAGATTTATCCCCATTTTCGTTCTAAAAGCAAGCATAATATACTCATTATACGAATCAGTTAAGTCTATTTTTTCCGTTTCAAAGTAGTTTTTTCCATCTTCCAAACTCGTTTTATATGTCAATAATGAAGGAAAATTCCATCTTCTTTGATTTCCATCAAAGGAATGAGCACCGGGACCTAAACCGAGATAAGTATTGCCTGTCCAGTACGCAGAATTATGTTTTGATTTAAATCCATCCAAAGAATAGTTGGAAATTTCATAATGGTCATATCCGTTCTCTTTCAATCTGTCAGCAATAAAAAAATAAAAATTTACCTCATCATCTTCACCGGGAATATTTATTTCTTTCTTTTGAATATCATTAAATAAAGGAGTTCCTTTTTCTATAGTCAAGGAATATACTGAAATATGTTTCGGCTTAAATCTTAATGCCATTTCTATATTTCGATTTAAACTTTCTAAGTCTTGGGATGGTAATCCGTAAATTAAATCCAGAGAGAAATTATCAAAATGTTTTGAAATTATTTCGAGGGATTCCATGGCTTTCCGCGAGGAATGCCTTCTGTTAATCAATTTCAATTCTTTATCATTAAAACTTTGTATTCCGATACTTATTCTATTAATTTTCGTATTTGAAGCCAGAAATTTTACATATTCATCTGTAATATCATCCGGATTGACTTCAATTGTAATTTCCGCATTTTCAGAAATATTAAAAATTTTGTAAAGACGATTTAGAAGTTCCGAAATCAATTGGGGGGAGAAAAGCGATGGCGTTCCACCGCCTAAATATATTGATTTTACAATGGAATTATTGAGATAATCATTCCGTTGCGACGCTTCTTTTATTAAAAGGTTTATATAATCTTCAGGCTTAATTACAGAATTTGTTTCGGAAAAGAAATTACAGTAATAACATTTCGATTTACAAAAAGGGAAATGAATATAGATAGAAGATTCCGGGAGCATGATTATTTCATATTCAGTAAAATTCTAAAGGTAGTGCCTTTGTTTATTGTCGAAGATTTTACAAAGATTCTTCCGTTATGCATATTTTCTACAATTCGTTTTGCGAGCGACAATCCGAGTCCCCAGCCGCGTTCTTTTGAGGTAATTCCGGGATTAAAAATTTCCTTCTGTTTTGATCTCGGAATACCTTTTCCTGTATCGCTAATATCTATAACACAGTATTTTCCTTCCTGAAAAATATCTATAGTAACGGTTCCTTTACCGCTCATGGCATCTACGGCATTTTTACAAATATTTTCAATAACCCACTCAAACAATTCTACACATAAAGGAATAATAATATCTTCTTTAGGTTTGTTTAGAACGAACAAAATTTTATCTGAAGTACGTTTCTTGAGATAATTTATCGAATCTTCAATAACTAAACTGATATTTGCAAGTTCCGGCGTAGGAACGGAGCCTATTTTAGAAAATCTTTTGGTGATGGTTCCTAAACGGATGACATCTTTACCGATTTCTTCGGCAATTTCTTCTTCTCCGTTCAGTTTAAGTAATTCAACCCAGGCCATAATACTCGAAAGCGGCGTTCCCAATTGATGAGCGGTTTCTTTAGCCAGTCCTGCCCAAATCTGATTTTCTTCCGAACGGCGCGCTGTATAAAATAAAAAATAACTAATTAAGAAGAAAAGGAATAATATTACAAACTGAACTATAGGAAAAGTTTTTAATTGGCCAATATATTCGGATTCCGAATAAAATATATAATTTTTATTGTCAGTAAGTTTCAATTCTATCGGCGAACTTGCAGAGTGCATTGACTCTACTGTTTTTAAAAGATAAACTGTGTCTTTTACAAATTGAGGAGAAATATTTGCCGTATTAATAATGTGCGTTTTAGTACTGTCGGTAATAATAACAGGTACCGAAGCCGAGTTTATAACCGTTTCAGCAAAGAAATCATGAATTAAACGTTCAAGATATTCGCGTAAAGCAGTAAAATGCTGGGAATCTTTGTAAAACAAATAATTAACTATTCCATGCGACGATATTTGAATAGGTTCGTAAACAGTAAATTCTTTTTTTAAATTTCCTTTTAGAACCGGAACGGTATCAATATCAAAATCAAGATTTCTGCCGCTGAGAACATTAAAAGATCTATCCGTTTGGATAACCGGAATAGTTGTATTGTTTGAAATGATTTTTAAATAAAAGGCTCTGTCTTCGCTACTTTCCGTTATTGCTGCCATTCTCGTCGAATGAGCTAAAACTTCAACTTTTGCACGTTCTTCTTCTTCTAATTTTGCAAAAAATTCTTCTGTTGACTCAACCAGTTCGGCTCTATGCCTTATAGCATCTGCCCAAATAATAAGGTTTTTTTGTTCATCCAGAATGAATTGGCGCACCAACTTATTGTTATACCATATTGTAGCCGCAATAATACCAATTACAATAAGAAACATTGCCCATTTCCATTTCGTTTTCGTAGAATAAACACTCATTTAATCTTACTGATTATTGTTTGTTTTTAAAAGTTTAATATTGATGATATTTTCTTCGGAAACTAATTGTAAGATATAAACACCATCTATTAAATTATCGAAATAAAGGTTTAGAATATTGTATTTTCGTTCTATTTTATTTGGAAAATGTGCTTTCTTTCCATTCATATCAATTAATCGGAATTCTTTGAAATTCAAATCTTCCACATTTGAATCGATTTCCTTGCTGAAAACAATAGTAACCATATTTTCAAAGGGATTCGGGAAAAAGTCGGGAGTAACTTTTACATAATCATAAAAAGTAAAAACCTTTGGAGTAAATCCTTCCTTGTATAAAGTAAGATTTATCGAATATTGCCCATAATTATTATACACAATTTCTTTAGGCTCGAATTCATTTGAAAAAGACGGCTCGGCTCCTTCAAATTCCCAATAACAGAAGTCGGGATCTCCATATAAAGACGCTTTGAAAAGAATTTTATCACCGACAATTATTGTAGGATTACCGTATGCATAGTTAGTTGAATTATTTAGTGAATACATCAAAGAGCCGACATTTATATTATCGCTGAATCCTTCCAAGGTAAGTGACCCCGAATCAATGGGATCGAGCCAGCAATCAAGCCTTCTTGTCGAATCATTTCCGCTAACATCATTGCTTTTCCATGAAAAAGAAAATTTTCCATAATAATCGGGACCCGTAAGTCTATTGCATGAAGCGTCTCCGCCGGTTAATGTTCCTATTATATTTCCTTGCTGATTAAGTAAGGGCGCACCGGAAGATCCTCCTTCGGTGGTACCGTATCCGGATTCCGTTTCTTCCCAAATTACTCTCAAATGAGTTTGTTTTGTACTGTTGGAATTCGGCCACATACTTGAACTAAAAGTATTTGTAACCGATACTTTTTTTACATCTCCATTAGGATGATGAACACTTTTTGCTTCCGAAACATTATTGTCCGTAGCATCCCAACCGGCAAAATACGGATTATAATCAGAAGGAATTATAGAGTCGAGGAGTTTTACCAACAAAAAGTCGGAACTATTAGGATATTCAAGAGGCATTAAAGCCACAGGAGAACAACCTATAAGAGTTTTATCTTCAATCGGCGTTTGAATTCCCGTACATTCCGGGACTTCATAAGAAAAGTAGAATTGCCACTTATGATATTGCGATACTGCATTTGTGTATCTTGCACAGTGTTGCGCCGATAATAAATACGGAGTTCTGTCTTGTTTAGTATTATTAACCAAGGTGCCCGTACATAAAAAATAACTTCCCGAGCCGTAAACAATTATTTTAACAACAGCATCGGCAGTTTTTCTAACGGATAATCCTTCCGGACAATTTATATTTACCTGACAATCTCCCGACTCTCCATAGAGTGAACTTTTATTATTGTTGAAGAAATCCGTTTCGAAGAAATACGCAAACCCGTCAATAACAAAATAAAGTTCTTTCGCATTTTCTTTTTCACAATTAATTTCCAAATGAATAACATTTCCGGAAACCGGACGAATTGTGAAAGAACCGTCTTTCAAAACATTTGATTGATCAAAAGAACCGTAAACGTCTTGAAAAGATGAATTATAAACAAAGAGCTTAGCATTTTCGGGGATAAATATTTCGGAAAAAGAAATTCCGACAGCCTGCGCTTCTTCCAATCGGAAAGATATTAAATAAGTTACGCTGCCGTCGGGCATTATAATTTTACGATTAAAATCTTTTATTGAGATTTCATTTTCGATAAAATTTCCGACATGTTTTGCACAACCTTCTTTGCATTCGTCTTTACGAGTTTCATTAAGTTTTTGCACATCTATTTTTATGTCGATAATTTCCTCTGAAGAAATGATGCTGGGATATGCAAAACTTTTAGGTAATCCGCCCTGAGAGATTTGACAAACTGCTACTGTATTTGCGATTAAACAAATTAATAAGAATGTTTTTATTCTTTTAAACATAAAATGTATTTAGAAAAACGGCAAAATATTCAGTATTATTATTTTGCGTTTTTAAATAATAAAATTATTTAGTTATAAGCAGTATTATCTGTTTTTAAACTCCTGAAGACCGGAATTTAAGAATTTAACGAATTTATCTACATTTAAATCGTAAACATAAGGATCCGCCAGTAAATTACCATCAGTATCAAGTAAAAGATAGAAAGGTTGAGAATTTGCACCAAACTTAGAAGCTTGATAATAACTCCATTTATTCCCGATAGTCTTTATATTTCTTTTCTTTCCGCCAAATTCAACTGTTGTAACTTCGTCTTCGGGAAGAGGAGTTTTATCATCAACATATAAGGCAATTAAAACAAACTCTTCATCTAAAAGTTTTCTAACCTGAGGATCAATCCAAACCGCGGCTTCCATATTTCGACAATTCACACAACCATGACCTGTAAAATCTATAAATACGGGTTTGTTAAGAGCTTTCGCACAAGCCAGACCTTCATCATAATCGAAATAACCGTGCAAACCATCGGGCAGATGTAGAAAATCACTGAATTTCGGTTTTTCCGCACAGCCGGTAACATTACCGGTAGGAGTTGTTGTTCCGGTACTTACTACAGCAACATTACGAGAATTTTCCCTGACTATTTTATTTATATCAAAATCTTGAGTGTACATTGGGGGAGCAAAAGCCGAGATTGCTTTAAGAGGTGCGCCCCAAAGTCCGGGAATCATATAAACCGCAAAAGCAAGTGAAATCAATGCTAATGAAAACCTTCCCACACCAATAGTTTGTAATTCGCTATCATGTTTAAACCTGATTTTGCCAAGCAAATAAAATCCTAATAAAGCAAAAATTACTATCCATAAAGCAAGGAAAGTTTCTCTATCGAGAATTCCCCAATGCATGGTAAGATCTGCCACCGATAAGAATTTGAGAGCTAACGCAAGCTCCAAGAAACCAAGTACTACTTTTATTGAGTTCATCCAACCGCCGGATTTAGGCATCGAACTGAGCCATGACGGAAATATTGCAAACAATGTAAATGGTATCGCCAAGGCAAATGCAAAACCCGTCATTCCCACTAAAGGAGCTAATACACCATTGGTTACGGCTTCAACAAGCAAAGTGCCTATGATAGGCCCCGTACAAGAAAAAGAAACGAGCACAAGAGTAAATGCCATAAAGAAAATACCGAAGAATCCCCTGCTGTTTTCCGCTTTGCTATCCATTTTATTTACCCATTTAGAAGGTAAAGTTATTTCGAAAGCTCCTAAAAATGAGGCGGCAAACACAACTAATAAAAGGAAGAAAGCAACATTAAACCAGGGATTTGTTGCCAGAGCATTTAAAGCATCGGCACCAAAAATCAAAGTAATGGCAAGTCCTAAAGCAACATAAATAACAATTATGGAAATTCCGTAATAAACGGCGTTTTTAATTCCCTTTCCTTTTTTCTCTGAAGATTTCAAGAAAAAGCTGATTGTCATCGGAATCATTGGCCAAACACATGGAGTTACAAGAGCAACCAATCCTCCCACAATTCCCAAAAAGAATATTCTCCATAAAGAAGTTTTTTTTGTGTTTTGATCCGAATCCTCATCAACAGTAGTTTGTGCGGTATTATCACCGGCCGTTTCAAGAACCGGAATTTCGAATTCGATAATTTCTGGAGGAGTGCATTGTTTATCGTCACAAGACATAAATTCCAAGTAACCTTTAACAACAACTTGTTCATTAGTAAGAACTTTAACAGCCTGAACAAAATTTACCTCATCTGAAAAATACTTCAAAACAACTTCAAAATTCGGATCCCATTCTTCTTCGGGTTTCGGTTCGAAAGTTGTTCCTATAAGTTGGTAATTTGCAGATTCTTCAAAAACAAAAGTTGTCGGAATCGGACCGGCATCTTCGGGGATATCTTGAGAATACAAATGCCAATGTTTATCAATTGTTGCTTTAAAAATTAAATTGTAGTCAGTATCACTGATTTTTTCTGCTGTAAAGTTCCATTTTACGGGTTCATAAATTTGAGCAAATAAATTTGCCGAAATAAAAAGAGCAAAAACAAAAAGTAAGTTTTTAAGTTTCATAATAAATTTTAGAATATTATTATTTAATAAAGTTTAACTATTTAGAATGATTTATCCCGATCAGGCAAAGAAATTTTAAAAGAGATAATGATGTTCAAAGTTTTATTTAATTTTTATTATCAAAACCAAAGAAGTCTCATTATCAATTTTATATCTATTATCAATTCTATGCCCGATTAACCAAAGAATATCATTTTTTGAAGAACGCAATGCAAAGGTAGTATTTTTTGTGAATTGGTCAAATTTGTTATCAATAAAGTAGTCACTTAACTTTTTCTTTCGAATCATACCTAAAGGATAGAAATAATCGCCTTCCTTTTTCCGAGTAACATAAAGCGGAAAATCAATTTTATTATAATCCAAACAAGCTATATTTGAATTATCGGGAATTTCTTTCATAGCCTTCCGAGGAATTATATTAATTTCCAATTTATTCATAAGTTCATAAACAATTTCATCTTCGAAAATAATTTCAAAACAGGATTGAAAATCTATATCTGAAAGCTCAAAACTAAAAGCTTTTTTCCAATTTCGACTCCCGGCTTCATCCTCAATTACCAACTCTTTTTCATTTTCTCCGATTTTATCATCCTTCTTTTTTATTCTTTCTTCTTTCTCCTTAACTAAAAAGTACTCTCTATCAATTAAAAGTTCATATCCGTTACTAAAAAACTTTTTCCCGACATTAGTACTACTTTTATTAGCGGCTTTTGCAATATCATCAAGCTGCTTGAAATTAAACCCGAAATCGTACAAAGCAAAATATAAATATCCGGAAAGTTCTTCGAAAGAAAAATCTTTTGGAATAATAATTTCACAGTAACCTTTCCGATTAATTTCCATCGGAAAAAAGTTTTTCATCATTCTATTAATAAAAGATTTCGTGTATTTAAACCTGTCGATAGAATTTTGGAGATTTGAAATAAAATCTGGAGAGATTTTCTCAAACTCAGGAATAATATTATGACGAATTTTATTTCTCAGGTAATTATCCGTTTCATTTGTTGAATCAAGAATATAATCATCTGTGGCAATATATTGCACAATTTCTTCTCTTGTAGCAAACATCAACGGACGAATAATCTGACAATCAGAAACTTTTTTATTTGATGATTTTTTATTAAGATTTCTGATAAGTGGAATTCCGCAAATACCGTTTAATCCCGTATTGCGAATAATATTGATAAAGAAAGTTTCTGCCTGATCATTTAAATGATGTGCTGTTGCAATTTTTGTAAAAGATTGTTTCTCACAAAGTTCTTCGTACCATTTATATCGCAATTCTCTTGCAGCCATTTCAACGGAAACATTATTATCCACCGCAAACTCTTCAGTATCAAAATGTTTAATAAAAAGTTTAATTTTATGCTTTTTACATAATTCCGTAACAAAGATTTCATCTCTATTCGATTCTTCGCCGCGTAAATGATAATTGCAATGAGCAGCATCAAAAGAGATTTTTGCTTCCGACAATAATTTGAATAATGCCACCGAATCAATGCCGCCACTAAGAGAAAGTAACAATTTATCTTTCTTTTCAAGCAGGAAATTTTCACTTATAAATTCCAGAAACTTTTCGAGCATTTACTTAATAAATTTATATCTAACAAATAATTCCATTGCCTGATATTCGGCAAAGCCTATCTTATCATACAGCAAAGCAGTCTGATGATTTCTTTCTTCTGCCCGTTGCCAGAATTCTCTGCTGTCGGAACCGGGAAAGGGCATCACATCCTTTTGAGTTTGATGTTTGAAAATTGCTTTTCGTTTAACTGTAACTTCATCCGGGCTCAGAGGAACCGCCATATCAACCTCGTACAGTTGCCATTCTTGCCATGCACCGCGATACATCCATAAGTAACAATCTTTCAACCATTTCTCATCTTTAATATTTTCAATAGATTTAATAATTGCATCAAAACAAATCTTATGAGTTCCGTGAGGATCCGCCAAATCACCGGCAGCATATATCTGATGAGGTTTTACTTTTTGCAGCAAATCAGTTATTAAGTCGATATCCGTTTCGCTCAAAGCAAATTTTTCTTCCGTTCCCGATTCATAAAAGGGCATTTGAAGAAAATGAATATTATTTTCAGGAATGCCAATAAATCTACAAGCAGAAATAGCTTCACTTCTTCTAATCATTCCTTTCAAGAATGCGACATTCCGAGAATCGCTCTGGCCGGGTTTCTTTGTCCGGATATCCTTCAACACTGAAGCAATCATATCAAGCGATTTTTTGTCAAGATTAAGTTTGTTCTCAGAGTTTTGGATAAAATCAATATACTTGAGAAGGTCGTCATCGAAAACGGCAAGATTTCCGGAAGTTTGATATGCAACATGCACGTTATGACCTTGATTTACCAATCTTGCAAGAGTTCCGCCCATGGAAATCACGTCATCATCGGGATGCGGACTAAACACGATAATTCTTTTTGGGAAGGGATGAGCCCTTTCCGGACGTTGAGAATCATCGGCATTAGGTTTTCCGCCAGGCCATCCGGTAATGGTATGCTGCAAGAGATTAAACATCTTAATATTGAGATCATAAGCGGAATTAAACATATTTAAAAGTTGTGACATTCCGTTATTGATATAATCATGATCGGTAAGTTTCAAAATAGATTTATCCGATTTAAGGCAAAGCCAAACAACCGCTTTGCGAATAAGTTGATTGTTCCATTTACAGTCTTCGAAGAGCCAAGGTAAATTAACGCGGGACAATTCCGAAGCCGACTCTTTATCCAAGAAAAATTCCACATTGTCATGGCGTTGCAGAAAAGTTGCCGGAACAAAATCACACATTTCACCTTCAATTGTTTGCCTAATAATATCCGCTTTATTTTGTCCCCAAGCAAGTAATATAATCTTTTTTGCTTTCAGAATAGTTCCTATTCCCATCGTAATTGCATGATTTGGAACATTATCAATCCCGTTGAAAGCTTGAGAAGCATCTGTTTTTGTAATAATATCCAAAGTAATTTTTCTTGTTTTCGAGAAGATCTGACTACCGGGTTCGTTAAATCCGATATGTCCCGTACGACCGATTCCGAGAATTTGAAGATCAAGTCCGCCGGCTTCTTCAATGTCTTTTTCGTATTTCAAACAAAAATCATTAACTTCATCGGGTTTCAAAGTGCCGTCGGGAATATGAATATTAGACTTTTTAATATCAATATGATCAAACAAATGATGATTCATAAAGTACACGTAGCTGTTCGGATCTTCCGGCTGCATGGGTAAATATTCATCAAGATTAAAAGTTATAACATTTCTAAAACTTAATCCTTCCTCTTTGTGCATTCGCACCAACTCTTTATAAACTTTAACCGGAGAAATACCGGTGGCCAATCCAAGTACAGCATTTTTATTCTCGGAAGTTTTTTTCTTAATAAGTTCAGCTATTTCTTTAGCTACAGATTTTGACGCTTCAAGTTTACTATCACAGATAGTAAATGGAATTTTTTCGATAGAATAATTGTAATTCATAATACTCTTTTTACATATTCCTAATTTTTTAAAATCTTATCCGTTGTTTTGCTTTTGTTGATTCGTCAATCAAATTATCCGAATTAACGTGTTTGTGCATAAGTTTGTCTTCGATTTTATCAATAAAGAAATTTAAATACTCTTGTGTTATCCGTTTTTATCGTCATAATAATCTATTTTAATTTTATCATGCAAAGATAGAAATAATTTGATGATGTGATGATTGTATAAAATCAATAAAGTAAATACTAAATATAATTTATTTTTTAATCAACTATTTTCATAGATATTATAATATGATTTTAAGAATTATAGTATTTATTATCAGTTGTATGATTTAATTTTTTCATATAATTTACTATCTATTATTACGGTTAACAACAATTTATGAGATTCTCCACTTAAAAAATGATAAAAATCTTTTCGGTTTTCAGGCTTTAACAATCATTAAATCTTCAAATTATCACATCATCAAATTATTCTTATCTTTGCAAAAATTTTTTTTATGCGAAAGCTTTGGCTGACATTGATTTTAGCGATTTGTTGTATTTCCTTTGTTTTAGCACAAGGGCAGGATATATTGAGGCCTTCGGAAATTTATGCTCCGTTGGGAAGTACGCCGGCTCCCAAACCGCAAGTTGATGAAAAATCATTGGCATATCAATATTACTCTAACAGAGAATTCGATAAATCTGCGGCCTTATTCGAATCTTTCTATGAAAAAAGTAATAGTTATAATGATTATAGATATTTATTTTTTTCATATATAGGAATGAAGGAATACGATAAAGCAGAGAAATTGGTAAAAAGACAACAAAAGCAAGATAGAAGTAATGCCGAACGGTATTATGTTGATCTCGGATATATACAAATCTCGCTCGGAAATCAGAAAAACGGTATAAAACTGTATGATGAGGCAATTTCCAAGATGAAAGCAAATGAACAAAGTATCAGATCTATAGCTAATTCTTTTATAGGACTTCGTGAAACCCAATATGCCGTTACGGCTTATAGTAAAGGAAGAGAAATTTTAAATAATCCTGTTTTGTTTTCCAATGAGTTAGCTAATATTTATTATTCCCGCCATGATTATATAAAAATGGTTGAGGAATATTTGAATTATATCGAACTTCAACCTAAGCAATTACAATATGTTTACGGAAGATTCCAAGACTATATGTCTAAAGATCCCGAAGATGAAGTTGCCAATGCTTTAAAAAATGTTTTATTATCAAAAGCTCAAAAAGAAAAAGAAGGAACTTTCTACAGTGAAATGTCTTTATGGTTTTTTATTCAAATTAAGGAATTCGATTTAGCTTATAATCAGGCTGTTTCTATCGATAAAAAAGGTGATAAAGAAGGAACCATTTTAATTGAACTCGCCTCTATTTGCCTGGAAAACAATGTTTATGATACAGCTATCAAATGTTATAAATATCTGCTTAACAATTACAAAAATCATCCGATAGAATTAGAAGCGGAAATTGGTTTGCTTAATGCCGAATACAAACAATTTACGAGTAAAATTGATATTGATAATAATAAAGTTAATGAGTTGGATAAATTATTCTCCGCGGTACTTGAAAAAACCGGAATTAATATGGATGTTCTGGATGTATTATTGAGTTATGCTGAGTTTAAGGCTTATTATCAAAGAGATTATGACAGTGCTATTCAGCTGATTGAACCACTTTTAAATACCGGAAGACCTAAAGCAAAAGATATTGCAAAAATTAAAATCTCTTTAGGAGACATTTATTTACTGTCAGGAGATCAATGGGAAGCAACTTTGTTATATTCTCAAGTTGAGAAACAGATGAAAGACGACCCGCTCGGGCATGAGGCAAAGTTTAAAAATGCCGAACTCTTTTATTATCTGGGAGAGTTTAATTGGGCTGAAACAAAATTGGATATTTTGAAATCTTCTACCGGAAAATTAATTGCAAATGATGCCATGCGATTGAGCTTATTTATTAAGGATAATAAAGATGATGATTCCGTTTCGATGGCATTGTCTTATTTCGCAAAAGCCGATCTGGCTTTTTTCAGAAGAGAGAAAAGAGAAGCTTTGCTTTACCTGGATTCCGCTGCAAATGTTAACGCATGGAGTCCTATTGAAGACGATGTGCTTTACAAAAAAGCCGAAATCTATTTATCCATGAACGATTATAAAACCGCCGATAGTCTATTGGCTTTAATAGGAAAAAAATATCAATATGAAATTATTGCAGACGAAGCTTTATATCTGCGTGCGTTTATCAACGATAAATTTATAAACCGAAAAGAGTTTGCAAAAGAGCTTTATCAAGATTTATTTTTAAGTTATCCTGAAAGTGTTTATGCTATTGCGGCTCGTAACAGATTCAGAGAATTACGCGGTGATATTGAAAATAAATATGATCCTGTATATTTGTTTTTCAATGAAATTCCTTTTAATTAGTATTTTGTGAAAACAGTTTATCCAAAAAAACATTTAGGTCAACATTTTTTAATCGACAATAATATTGCCGAAAGAATTTGCAATTCTCTTTCCGAAGAAAACAAAAACATTATAGAAATTGGTCCGGGAAAAGGCATACTTACTAAGTTTATGCTTCCAAAAGAAATCAATTTTAAAGCTATAGACATTGATAAAGAATCTATTGAATATTTACAAGAACAATACCCTGAATATAAAGACCGGTTTATCTTGGGGGACTTTCTTAAGATGGATTTAAATGAGATGTTTGGCCTCGGGTCCCCTGTTTCGGAATCCGAATCAGAAACCGATATTCCTTCTCTTCAATTTCAACTTTTAGGTAATTTCCCTTACAATATTTCCTCTCAAATTCTCTTTAAAGTTTTAGATTACAAAGATAATATAGATTGCGTTGTAGGGATGTTTCAGAAAGAAGTTGCTCAAAGGATAATTTCTCCGCCCGGAAATAAGAGCTACGGAATTTTAAGTGTGTTGATACAAGCTTGGTACGACTGCGAATATTTATTTACCGTAAACGAAGGTTCGTTTTTTCCGGCACCTAAAGTCAAGTCAGGAGTAATACGATTGAAAAGAAATAGTAATACTGATTTAGGCGTTGATGAAAAACTATTCAAAAATGTTGTAAAAACAGCATTTAACCAAAGGAGAAAAACTTTACATAATTCACTGAAGCCATTTCGATTTACAGAGGAAACGGAAATAATGCAAAAACGGCCTGAACAATTGTCATATCTCGAGTTTGTGGAAATAACCAAAAAAGTAATTGTTTAGTTAAAAGTTAA
Source organism: Bacteroidales bacterium (assembly GCA_031276035.1). Lineage (NCBI taxonomy): Bacteria > Pseudomonadati > Bacteroidota > Bacteroidia > Bacteroidales > Bacteroidales bacterium. The sequence continues at coordinate 16,606 of JAISNV010000034.1, forward strand.
TTGCGGAAATAAAAATGACATTTTATTTTACGAACGCAATATCCGAAAATTCTTTGTGCATTTAAATAATATACTTTCTTTACACAATTTGTTTATTACTTAAAAACCATTTAAATCGAACATTACAGTAGGTATTAATAATAGGAATCCAAGTACAATCAACAGCAAAATAAATTTCCAGAAGAATTTAAACCATTTTTCATAGGGAATTTTTGCCATTCCCAAACAACCCATCAAAACTCCGGATGTCGGTGTTATCATATTCGTAAAACCGTCGCCGAATTGGAATGCAAGCACGGTAGATTGTCGCGAAATATCAAGTAAATCCGAAAAAGGAATCATTAACGGCATTGTAAGTGCTGCCTTTGCAGAACCGGAAGGCATAATTAAATTTAATCCTGTTTGAATAAGATACATTATTCCCAGCGACCAGGTTTTGCCTACATCACTCATGGTTTTTGACAAAGAATACATCATTGTATCAATAATTTTTCCTTCTTGTAAAATAATGATAATACCACCGGCCAAGCCTACAACCAATGCCGCAGAAAGAATATCTTTAGCTCCTTCCAAAAAAAGTTTTGTAATAGCATTAGGAGTGTTTCCTGCGGAAATGCCGGCAAATAATCCCATTCCAAAGAATAACGAACCAATTTCAATAACGTACCATCCGTATCCCATAACTCCAAGAATAAGGAAAAGTATTGTGAAAAGCAATAAATCAATAATAAAAAAATGTACCGACTTTCTAAGTGAGAAGAAACCGCTAATTGCAAATAGCCCTGTTAAAATAGGAATTGCGTAAAAAGTAAATTCTTTCATTCCTATTTTTAATGTTGAAACCGGAAATTTAAACGATAAAAATATTAATACTACCGTTATAAAAATCCAGCAAAACCAAGCTGATTTTGGGGTATAATATTTTATTTTTTCGTTTTTAATATCATGACTTTTCCTCCAATAAGCATCTAATTCATACATCGGGGATTTTTGCGGATTCTTTTTTATTTTATTAGCGTAAATAAGAATAAAAGTAAATCCTACCGCATTAATAATCAGCCAACAGATCATTCTGTATTCTATTCCTGAGAAAAGAGGAATTTCTGCAATGCCTTGTGCAATTCCAATCGTAAACGGATTTAATATCGCTCCGGCAAAACCCAAATGTGCCGCAACATAAACAATGCAAACTCCTACTATCGAATCATAGCCCAAAGATATACTCAGAGGTACAAAAATAATAATAAAGGCAATAGTTTCTTCACTCATTCCGAAAACAGCACCGAAAAGACTGAACATTGTCATTACTAAAATCAGAATAATATTATTAACTCCGATTTTCCTAAGCCATTTATATTTTTCAAATTTTAATATCGATTGTAGGAAAGCGGCAATTCCGATGTCCAAAGCTTTAGTTGAATTCATTATCCAGAAAGCTCCACCTATAAGCAGAATAAAAATAATGATATGTGATTGGGCTTCAAAACCTTTCGAAAAAGATGTAAATACTTCCCATAACTGAGGGCTTTGTTCGACGTAATGAAAAGAATCGGGATCAATTACTTCCCGTAAAGTTCCGTCCGGCATTTCAATTTTTTGCCTGTTAAATTCTCCTGCAGGAATAATGAGAGTAAGTATAGTACAAATAACTATGATAAAGAAGATTATGACATAAGTATGCGGAACTTTTTTCATTTTGAAAAGTTTAAAACTTTGCAAAGATAGTGAATCTATGAAAAAGTGAAAAAACACTGTTTAAAAACTCTAAATGCGAACTAAATATATTTTCTTATTTTTGTAAATTATTTTCTTAGACTTAGAAAGTATAATTAACATTTATCAAATGAAAACACTTCGTAACATACAAATTTTTTGGAGTCTCTTTATAGGTATCGGTGCTTTATGGGGCTCATTAATGATGTTTATAGATCCTACCGGAAAAATGTTTTATATGGATGAACTTTTACCGTTTATGCAAGTACTTCCTTTCCCGGAAATCTTTTTTAGAAATATGATATTCCCGGGAATTTGCTTGTTAATTGTAAACGGAATCAGCAATTTCATAGCTTTATTTTTACTTTTCAGAAGAAGAAAATATGGTAGTTTAGCCGGAATGATTTGCGGGATTGTTTTGATGCTATGGATAATCATTCAATTTTTTGTTTTTCCTTTTAATTGGCTTTCCACATCTTATTTTGTTTTTGGATTATTACAAGCATTGAATGGGTTTTTATTGATTAGAAAGGAAAAAATAAATTCTCAGATACACACTTAATTATAATAGCCAGTGATATACAATAATTATATCAGGCAAATTTATTCTTTACAAGTTTTTTTACATAGAACCATCATAAAAAATAGACGGAAATTTTTGTCATATTAATTTCACTCGAAAATAAACTTTATATAATTAATTTAATAAAGATATTTTTAAATAATTTTGAGTTGGCACGATGTTTGTGTAAATCTGAAACCGATTTTCTTTCTAATAATCAACAGAAAATTTTTCATTGAAATAACAAACCATTAAATTTATATAAAAATGAAAAACATCACTAAACCTATTATGATTCTTTGTTTGGCGGTTTTCACTCTGACAGGAATCAGTTTACAAGCACAAGAAGCTACTAAACAGCCTGTAAAAAAAGAAACCTCTTCAAAAACAGTTGCTACGGAAGAGAAAGCAAATAAGGCAGAGGTAACAGCTGAAAAATCTTTAAATGAAACGTCTAATGACACAAAGAAGAATGCGAAAAACGCTAAACCTGCACAAATTACATTTGACAATTTAGTTCACGATTATGGAACAATGAAAGTCGGTGCTGATGGCGAGTGTGTATTTACTTTTAAAAATACCGGAAAAGAGCCTTTGATTGTTTCGAAAGTTCAAGGTTGTTGTGGTGTTTCTGTTTTAGATTGGACTAAAGATCCTGTTATGCCTAAGAAAACCGGAACAATTAAATTAAGATATAATACAAAACGACCAATTACAATCAATAAAACCGTTACAGTTTTTACAAATGATCCTGAACAGCCGGAAATTAAATTAACGCTGAAAGGTCAAATTGTTGAAGACACAACAACTGATGCTGTTAAAACAGGAGAATAAATAAAATCAGTAATATAATTTTCTTCATAACCATGGAGGTCATTAATGGCCTCCTTTTTTTATTTATAAAACACAAGATTACAATAGTTAATCATTTCTTTTTTTAATTCGTATCTAAAGAGAATTTTTTAATTTGGTAAAACAACCAATCTGTTCTTTTTCGTCAACAACTTAATTATGAAAACCTCAATTGCTATATCAGCAATAAAAAGAATTATTTTAATAGTAATAAAATTAGTATTAACATCAATTTTAAAAAGAATTACTCTTTTTTTACAATAAAAATCCTATTCAAATTGAATCTATAAATTTTATAATTAGAAATTTTTTATAAAAAGTGATATATTTGTCTCGTATTTTAAGAAAAGTGATATATTTGCCACATGAAATTTTAATTATTATTCTTATGAAAACAACTGAGCAAAAAACGTCGAGGATGAAAAAACTTTATTGGACACAAGGATTCTTAGGATTTTTAGGATTCTTAGGGTGTTTATATTTCAAGGAACATGACCCAAAATATCTAATTTATTTCTCTTTCTTTTCTTTCTTCGTTTATTTCTTTACCGGCAGATTAGCAATGGAAATGCAGGATGAAAGAATGAAAGTGAATCATAAAAAAGCATTGTTATTAGCTTTGAAAATTCCTTTAGTAACAATTTTAGTAGTAGGTTTATTTCCTACTTTTGCAACTCTAACCGAAACAACAGCAATTATTATTTGTATGATAGGCTTTGTGTTAACTGCATTTACTTATGGTATTTCTTTTTATTATTATGATAAAAATTAGCTGCTTATGGAATATAAATTTGAGAGTCGATTAAAAGAATATCGTCAGGCGGCAGGATTTACGCAAGAAGAACTTGCAGAAATAGTAAATGTAAGAAGAGAAACAATAGTCCGATTGGAAGCCGGAAAATATAATCCTTCATTGAAATTAGCAATTGATATTTCACGTGCATTAAAAATACCTGTTGAAGAAATATTTATATTTTAACCCTTGTAATTGCAATGTAATTGCGTGATTATTACGACTAACTCTCATCGAAATACTCTTGTTGTATTTTCTTAGGCAATTTTTTCACAACTTCTTCAATAGAGTGCCTGACCCAATATTTTACAGTTTCGTCATTCATATCTTGGTTAAGGATAATACTATTCCAATATTTTTTATTGAAATGCCAAGCCGCTTCTACACAACGGTAACGTTCACGTAATTCAATAGCTTGAGCCGGATCGCATTTTACCGATATTGTCAGTTCTGCATCATTTAAATTAATTACGACAAACCATTTATTAAACACTCTGAAAATAAGATATTCCTCGTCAAACAACATGTCTTCTGTTGCATTTTTTTGAGAAAGACAGTATCTACGTAATTCTTCAATATCCATTGTTTTTCTTTTTTTATCCGAATAATTAAATCCGACACAAATATATGTATTTATTTGTAAATAGTTATTTGAAAATAAATTATGGAAAAGTAAAATTATTTTAATTGCTTCTTTGTTAGAGCTGTTATGGAACAAAACGGATACGGAAAAAATCTAAACCTGTAAAACAGAAAAACTAAAGGGATGCTTGTGCTATTTCAGGTATTCGGCACGAAAAGCCAGCGGTGTTATTCCGGTCGTTTGCCGGAAAAGCTTTGAGAAATAGGTATGATCATCATAGCCCAAAGTATGTGCAATCTCTTTTACATTCATTTCCGTATGAGAAAGAAGTCTCTTTGCTTCGAGCATTACATAATCTTTTATCCAATATCCGGCAGTGAATCCGGTTGTCTTTTTCACCGCTTCATTAAGATATGTTTCCGAAATATTAAGTTTTTCAGCATAGTACGACGGGCTTTTTTTCGATTTTATATTCTCTTTCACAAGTCTTCTGAAATCCCTGCTTATCTGTTGCGGGCGTGAAACGGCATCGCCAAAGGTATTATCGTTTTTAACATATTGACGTGCGAGCATACAGAGAAATGTTTGCAACAACTCCTGCGTCAGTTGCCAGTAATAAACCGAATCCTGATCGCTTTTATGTTGTCCGGCAAGAAGCCGTAAAATGCATTGACATTGCTCAAATTCGCTCGCATCCATATTTTGCGGCGTTTGAAATGGCGAAGCATTCTCAAATATTTCGAGGTATTCTTTAGGGATTAATGATGTGGCCACTTCTATATACCAATAATCACATTCATCTGCCTTGACATCGGCCTGTACCTGTCCGGGAGCCACAAAATAAGCATCTCTTTCAACAAATTTTACTACATTAAAATCAATGTTCATCGAGGCGTAACCCTTTTCTGCCAATAAGAAAAAATAATTGTCGTTGCGATGGGCATAAAACTTCTCAGACTCCCTTTCATCTCCACCATCCAAATAATGATATGACTCACGTCCTTTTTCATCAACTCCATTAATATGATGGCGTATTTCAAGCCCTAGCTCCTCATTAAATTTTTGTGTAGGAATATATTTTTTGTCTTTCATGTTATAATTACTCAAAACAAGATTGGAATTTTTGCTTCAGTCGGTTATAATTATTCATAAAAATAAACGTTTATTTATTTCTCTTTTGTATGCAAAATATAAGTTAAGTTGACTACCAACTAAAATAACTTAATAGAAAAGTATATTTAGCCGGTTGTAGAAACGGTATATACGATTTATATCGACTTAATTAAAAAATATCAACGTCTATTAGTCTTTTATATTTCGAAATGTAAAGGGCTGATTCAATGAATGAGTTAAAATTTCCGGTTTACACATTTGTTTTACACAAACGCCGAATTTCATACATAAAATTACTTTTTAAATCCGAAGAAGAGTTGGAGATAAAAAATTTTATTATTTTCGAAGAAAAATTCCTTTTTTCTGCAGTCATAAAACAAAAAAAGCATCCAAAATTTGGATGCTCTCTTGCTCCCCCTGCTGGACTTGAACCAGCGACCCTCTGATTAACAGTCAGATGCTCTAACCAACTGAGCTAAGGAGGAAAATTTTAGCTTAAAAAGCGTTGCAAAAGTATAAAATTTTTTAATAATAACTGTATTTTTGCAAAAAAAATTATCTAAATATTTTATAAATGAAAAAAGTAATTGGTATCGGAAATGCATTAATGGATGTTATGGTTCCTATCAGCTCGTATGATATTATTGATGAACTTGAATTGCCGCACGGTGGTATGGTTATGATTGACAAGAAAAAATACGACCTCATCTTTGAGAAAATTGAAAATATTGAAAAATCTTTTATAGCCGGAGGTTCCGCTTCAAATACAATATACGGACTTGCAAAATTAGGTGTTTCCGTATCTTTTCTCGGTAAAGTTGGTAATGACGAACTCGGTAAGATATATGAAACCGATTTGGTAGATTCCGGCGTTTGTCCGAGATTAATTACTTCCGACGAAAATTCTACCGGTTGCGCAATTGTATTTGTAACGCCTGACGGTGAGAGAACTTTCGCAACATATCTTGGTGCCGCATCAGAACTTAATGAAGAAAATATTACCGAAGAACATTTTGTCGGATATGATATTCTTCACGTTGAAGGCTATTTGCTCTTTAATCATTCTTTGGTAAAAAAAGCAATGGAAATTGCCAAATCTTTGAATATGAAAATATCATTGGATTTGGCTGCTCATAATTTTGTTGAAGGTAACCGAGAAATTATTATAGAATTATTGAGAAATTATGTAGATTATTGTTTTGCTAACGAAGAAGAATCCAAAGCTTTAACCGGTTTAAATCCGCGGGAAGCTCTTGAAAGTTTATCAGAGCATTGCGAATATACTATTATTAAGCTCGGTTCTAAAGGTTCGCTGATTAAGCATAATGGCAATGTTTATGAGGTTGATATTTATCCGGCCGACTTTATTATTGATACTACTGGTGCCGGCGACCTTTACGCCGCAGGATTTATTTACGGTATTATAACCGATTGCATGCCGCCCACTTGTGGAGAGTACGGCTCTATTCTCGGGTCGAAGGTAATAGAAGTTTACGGTGCAAGAATAAATGATTGGAGTAAAATATTAATCAACACAAAATAATATGCAAACAGCTATAATTATTCTCACTGTATTGTTTTTCCTAATTACTCCCGCATTTATTTTAAGATTATGTTACGTATCGAAATTTGCAAACAGAATCGGCGCTGTTTTGATATGTTACCTTGTAGGAATGATTTTCGGACAATTCTTTATCAATGATTATAATGCCGAAATTCCGGATATTTTATCGACAATAATTATTCCTTTGGCTTTGCCGATGTTATTATTCGAGTTGAATATCAGGTCTTGGAGGAAAGTCGCGGGAAAAGCATTTTTGTCGATGATTTTAGCAATAATATGTTTGATTATTGCAATTGTCGTAGGTTATTATATTTTTAGAAATGACATTACGGATATAAATAAAATAGGAGGATTACTTGCCGGAGTTTATACGGGAGGGACACCGAATCTGGCATCTATAAAAGCTGCACTTGGAGTAAGCGATGAGGTCTATATTGCTGTTAATACGGTGGATATGATTATTTGCGCTTTTTATGTTTTATTTTTGATATCAATTGCCAAAAAATTGTTGGGCAAATTTTTGCTGCCGTATCCCCATAAGATTGAAACTCAAGAAGAAGTTGTTGTGGAGAAAAGAGTTATCAAACGATTGAAAATATGGATTAATTATGTTAGTCTTCCAAATATCTTAGCTGCTTTCGGCGTATCGATTCTTATTGCATTGATAGGAGCCGGCATAGGTTTCGGATTGATTAAGAATGAAGCTATACAGATGGCGGTTATTATTCTTACAATAACAACATTGGCGATAATTGCATCAAACATTAAAGCTGTGAAAAAGATAAGAGGGAGTTTCGATGTTGGAATGTATCTGATTTTAATTTTCAGCATTGCGGTTGCCAGTATGGCAAATTTCGACACAATAACAAGATCTTTCCTTCCTTTAATGGGTTACATATCTATCAGCATTTTCGGAACATTAATTCTTCATATTATATCGTGTAAAATATTTAAAATTGATGTTGATACTATGATGGTAACTTCCGCTGCACTGATTTGCTCGCCTCCATTCGTTCCGGTTGTAAGTGCAGCCATAAAAAACAAGGAAGTTCTGATGTCGGGACTCACGGTAGGAATAATCGGCTATGCAATAGGAAATTATCTGGGAGTGTTTATTTCATATATGTTGGGTTTGTTGTAAATTTTGTATAACATACACGTAATAAATCTTTTATATACATTAAAACATATTGAAATTTATCAATAATTTATCGCTCCCGAAAGAGAATACGGCTTATTCTTATCAAAGAAAACTCTTTCTTTATTTGGTTTATTTGTCATTTCAAACTCAAGAACACCGCCGTTCATTACTTGTTCATGAGTAATAAATGCTTTATCAATAATATCTCCGTTCAATTTTATAGATTTGATGTATCTGTTTTTATCACCGACTTTATCTGCTTTAATGATAAGTTTTTTTGAACCGGGAAGATTAATTTCCATATACGGCAAATACGGCGTTCCGAAAACATATTGATCTGTTCCGGGGCAAACGGGATAAAATCCCATCGCCGAAAAGATATACCAAGCCGACATTTGTCCGCAATCATCATTCCCGCATAAACCGTCTATACTGTTTTTGTACATTTCATTCATTATCTCTCTGACTCTGAATTGAGTTTTCCAAGGTTCGGAAGTCCATGCATACAAATAAGGAATATGATGGCTCGGTTCGTTTCCGTGAACATAATTTCCCATGATTCCTTCGCGGGTTACATCTTCAGTATGTTCGATGTAAGCATCCGGAAGAGACATTGTAAACAATGAATCAAGCCGCTGAATAAATGCCTTATCTCCGCCCACCAATCCTATTAAACCGATAACATCATGCGGTACGAAGAAAGAGTAATTCCAGGAATTACCTTCGATAAAACCCTGTCCGTGAGTTTCCAAAACATCAAAGTCTTTTTTCCAGTTTCCATCTGAATATTTCGGACGGAAAAATTTAATGTCATGATCAAATATCTTTCTATAATTCAAAGCACGATTTTTATATTCTCTGGAAATATCAATTCTTCCGAGCTTTAAAGCCGAATTGTAGATCGTCCAATCATCATAACAATATTCCAAAGTTATTGAAGCGGCATTTCCGTTTTTCTCATAAGGAACGTAGCCGAACTTAAGATAATCTCCAATATTATCATAATACAACAGGTTGGAACTGTTAATCATAGCTTCGAGGGCAAGATTTTTATCAATAGGAATATTTTTCACAATAGCATCTGCCATAACGGAAGCACTGTGATAGCCTATCATACACCAGTTTTCATTGCCCATGTGGCTCCAAACAGGTAAAGCTTTATGAACACTTTGAGAGTAATGTGCCAGCATCGAATTTAAAATATCTTTGCTGCGATCCGTATCAACAATATTTAATAATGGATGAAATGCACGGAAAGTATCCCAAACAGAAAAAATCGTATAATTTGTAAAACCTTCGGCCTTATGAATGTTATGGTCTATTCCTCTGTAATAACCGTCGACATCCATATAAACCGACGGATTTATCATTGTATGATACAATGAAGTGTAAAGCATTGTAAGCTGGTCTTCCGTACCTTTTGCGTCAATAACCGAAAGTGCTTCATTCCAAGTTTTATGAGCCTTTTCTTTAATTTCTTCAAAAGTAAAAAGTGAAGCCTCGGCCTGCAAGTTTTTTAAAGCTCCGTCTGTGCCGACAGCAGATAAAGCAAGTTTAATCTCAAGATTATCAATTTTATCATCCTCAAATTCAAACCAACAAACAATTTCTTTTCCTCCGATTTCCGGAAAATTTTCATTCATATTAAATTTTCTCCAAAAACCTTGATATTTTGAAGGAGAAAAATCTTTGTATCCATAGTTTACGATCTTTTTAGAAAACGAGACGGCAAAATAAGTATAATTTACTCTGCTCCACCCGTTTGTGATTCTATAACCTGTAATTAACGTATCGTTTTCAACTCGCACATTGGCCCATAAAACCTTTCCGTCATAATTATAAATTCCATGATTAAGATCAAGGATAATCTTTTGTTGTTCATCTTCCGGAAAAGTGTATTTGTGGATTCCTGTACGTTGTGTTGCTGTAAGTTGTGCCAAAATATTATAATCTTCCAAAATAACTTCGTAATATCCCGGTTCGGCCTTCTCTGTATTATGATTAAATCTGGAGCGATAACCGGATTCGGGATTGTCTTTAGTTCCTGGATTTAATTTTGTTTCACCGGTATAAGGCATGATAAGGATATCACCGAGATCCGAGTGTCCGGTACCATTAAAATGAGTATGCGAGAAACCGACGATAGTATTATCATCATATTGATATCCTGCACAATAATTATAAACTTCTTTCTGATATTTACCATCTATATTGTGGGGAACGGTATCGGTATCCGGGCTAAGCTGAACGAGGCCGAATGGAACGCAAGCGCCGGGAAAAGTATGACCCATGCTTTTAGTACCGATCATTGAATTAACATATTTAGTGTAATCTTTCTGTGCTGTTGCACTAATAATTGTTAGACACATAATACAAAAGATAAGGTAACTTTTTGACATAATAGAAAATAATTTTTACAAAGATAGGGAATTCGATGTGATTTATTATTATGATTGATGTGTTGATTCCGTTGTTTTTGATTTCCCCGACAATCCTTACGAAAAACTTAGAATTTTCCTGTAAGTAAATCTATAAAAAGAGATGTAAAAACCTCTTAGAAAATGAATGCCAAAAGAATTGCAAGTAGAGGTAGTTTTATTATTGACATACATAAAGGAAGAGGCTTTACACCTTTTTCTATAGTTATTTCATCTATTTTGAATTATTATCTGCGGATATTCATTAGAAATAACAATTATAAAAAACTTGTTTCTGTTTTTCAGAATATTTTATTTCCAATATTTATTTTTCCGGTTGTCTTTCAAGTAATTCCGTTGCAGCATTGATATACAAAAATACATCTTTCGGATGCGCTCCTACCCTAACATCATCTCTTTTATTTCCGAGACGAACAATAACCATATCATGTTCGGGAATCGTTATTATATATTGTCCGTAAATTCCACGTGCATATTTGATATTATAATATTTATACTTCAACAACCACCAGTGATAACCGTAGTAATCAACGCGATAACCATCTTCATCTCTTAAATACGATGCGGGAGTAAAAGATTTCTCAAGATAAGATTTTGAAACGATTTGCTTTCCTTCCCACCTTCCGTTTTGAAGCACAAGTTGCCCGATTCTTGCTAAGTCTCTGGCATTAGAATAAAAACAACAATAAGATTTCTCCAGTCCGTTTTCATGATCCAAACTCCATTGTGCATCATGTTCCGCACCTATTTCCGACCAAAGATATTCGGAAGCAAACTCGCTAACAGTCATTCCGGTTGCATTTGTCAGAGCTAATCCCAATAAAGCCGTAGTTCCGCTGGAATAGTAAAATTCTTTGCCGGGACGTTTGGCCGGTTCCTGTTCAAGAATCAGGCTTTTTAAATCTTTTCCGTAATATGCTTTCGTTGTCGGACTAAATAATGAATTATATCCTTCTTTCCAATTTAAGCCCGAACTCATAGTCAGCATGTCATCAATTGTAATATAATCATATTTACTATCAAATTCGGGAATATATTGAGAAATCACATCATTCACCGAACCGATATATCCGTGATCTATAGCAATTCCTATCAATAATCCGATTATACTTTTAGATGCAGAAAAAATATTCGACAAAGAGCTTTCGTCATAATTTTCCCAATACTCTTCATAAAATAACTTTCCGTCCTTAAATATCACAAAAGCAACCGGATCAAGTTTCTCAATATCCTGTCTATACACCGGATCCAAATCAAATTCATTATATTTTTTATGAAATTTAATTGCTTCGTGGTTATTTGCAGAAACAATATTTGTAGGGAAAAGTTCTAAATCATCAATATTCGGAGTTAGATGTATCAATGCCTTACGAGCATATTGAGGCAAACAAAAGTAAACTATTACAACAACAGCAACAATTGATAAAAATATAATCCACGATTTTCTTGCTTTTTTCATATGTAAATATTTTTATTTGTTAATTTTTGATTTAATGTCGTATGAGTGAAGCGTAACTAAACCCATGATTCAATCAAAAAATGAACAAGGTGTCATGAAACCGATAAATGATGTTCATTCTCTAAAGAGGCATCCAGCCCGATTGGTTTCATAGGAATAACTTATTTATTTTTTTAATCATGCAAATTTAGAAGTTTTTTGGACAGAATCTACAAAATCTATTCAAAATTTATCTATTTGTTTATTAAATGTAACGTAATTCTTTAATTATTAATATAAATAATATTATATACTCTCTTTATATCATAAAAAATATTAACATTTTTTTAAATTAAAACACGTAAAACTTAACTCTCATCTCATTAAAGCATTGAAATGAATTTAAAATATGTGTTATATTTGCAAATCATACAAAAATTTTTAATTATGAAATTAAATACTCTATTAATGTTAACTTTAGTTGTTTTTGTTGTTACTTCTTGCGGAACCAAAAAAGCCAGTGAAGAAACCTTAGAAAACAACTATCAGGGATGTATCAATATTCCCGAAGAAACTTTTCCAATGTGCGAAGACTACGTTAATGAAAGATTGGCTATTTTTGCGCCTTTCGAACTTAAGAGCGACTTAAGTCATCTTACCGACAACGAAAGAAAAATCGTTAATATTCTCTGGGATGTAGCGGATATTATGGATGACCTTTATTGGAAACAAACGATAGGACAAAGAGATAAATTCCTGAATAGCATTCAGGATCCTAATACAAAAGCTTTTGCAAAAATAATGTATGGTCCGTGGGACAGATTGAACGATAATATTTCTTTTATTGATCCGTTTATGGAAAAACCAAAAGGAGCGAACTTTTATCCTGTTGACATGACTGTTGAGGAGTTTGAAAAACTTAACGATCCGAATAAACGTTCTGGATATACTTTGATTCGCCGTGACGATAACGGAAACTTAAAGGTCGTTTGGTATCATGATGCTTATAAATCTCAGTTGGAAAAAGCTTCCGAACTTATGCGTCAGGCGGCTGCTTATGCTGATGATCCGGGTTTGAAAAATTATTTGGAATCCCGTGCCGAAGCACTTGTTACTTCCGATTATCAACCGAGTGATTTTGCATGGATGCAAATGCAGAATGCCAATATAGATTTCGTTGTAGGTCCTATTGAAAATTATGAAGATGCTCTATTCGGTTATAAATGCGCTTTCGAATCTTTTATTTTGATTAAGGATCCCGATTGGAGTGCCAAACTCAGTAAGTACTCCAAAATGCTTCCCGATTTGCAAAAACGTCTTCCTGTTGTTGAAAAATATAAAAGCGAAATGCCGGGAACAGATTCAGATATAAATGTTTATGATGCAATTTATTATCGCGGCGATTGTAATGCCGGAAGCAAAACTATTGCTATCAACCTTCCTAATGATGAAGAAGTTCATAAAACCATAGGCTCTCGTAAATTACAATTAAAGAATTCAATGAAAGCCAAATTCGATAAAATTGTTGTTCCTATTTCAGAAATTATTTTAGATGAAAGCCAATTACAACACGTTAAATTCGATGCATTCTTTGAAAACGTAACTTTCCACGAAGTTGGTCACGGCATGGGAGTTAAATCTCTCGTTAATGATCCGAACGCAACCGTTCGCGATGCTTTAAAAGAACAATATTCTGCCATTGAAGAAGCAAAAGCCGATATTATGGGACTTTATCTTGTTTCTCAACTTTACGAAATGGGCGAATATCCAGAAAAAGATTTGACGGATAATTATGTAACCTTCTTTACTGGAATCTTCAGATCAACCCGTTTCGGTGCCGCAAGCGCTCACGGAAAAGCAAACATGATGGTATTCAATAAACTTGAACAACTCGGTGCTTTTACCAGAAATGAAAAAACCGGAAAATATACGGTTCATTTTGAAAAAATGAAGACTGCAGTATCTGAAATACTTTCTTTAATACTTATTCTTCAGGGCGATGGAAATTATGATGGAACCAAACGCTTAATCCAAGAAGAAGGTATTGTTAAACCTGTTTTACAATCCGATCTTGATAGAATCAACGAGGCAAGTATTCCGGTTGATATAGTATTTACACAAGGTAAACATTTGTTTTAATTAATAAAATGGATTGTTTTTATCGTCAGCTCTTTGCAATGACATTTAAATCAATCTTTTTGATTTTTTTTAATCTTTGAATCCTAAAATTTTAATAATATGAGAAAATTTCTATTAATGTTCAGTACTCTTTTAATTAGTAGTACTCTAATCTTAAATGCTGCTCCTGATGAAGGAATGTGGCTGCCAATTTTTGTTAAGGACCTTAACATAGACAAAATGAATGAGATGGGTCTTAAACTCACCGCTGAAGATATTTACAGCATCAATAATTCGAGTTTAAAAGATGCTATCGTAAATTTTGGCAATTTCTGTACGGCTGAAGTTGTTTCGGAACAAGGATTGCTTTTTACAAATCATCATTGCGGATATAGTGCTATTCAGCAACACAGTTCTATTGAGCACGACTATTTGACTGATGGTTTTTGGGCGAATTCTTTTAAAGAAGAATTACCTTGCGAAGGGCTTACCGCTACTTTTTTCATTAGAATGGAAGATGTTACGGAAAAAGTTCTGGTTGATGTAACCGATAACATGACCGAAAAAGAAAGAAGCGATGCTATTCGTAAAGTTTCTAAAGAACTCGAAACCGAAGCTTCGGAAGACGGCAAGTATCTTGCAAGAGTTAACGGCCTTTTTGGCGGTAATGAATATTATTTATTTATCTATCAAGTTTACAAAGATGTTAGAATGGTTGGAGCTCCTCCTTCATCAATAGGTAAGTTTGGCGGTGATACTGATAACTGGATGTGGCCGCGCCATACCGGTGATTTTTCTGTTTTCAGAATTTATGCCGATAAAGATAATCAACCTGCAGAATATTCCGAAGATAACGTTCCTTATATTCCTAAATATGTTCTCCCTGTTTCAACAAAAGGCGTTGAAAAAGACGATTTCACAATGATTTGGGGCTATCCCGGTTCTACAGACAGATATCTTCCGTCTTGGGGTGTAAAACTTAACCTTGAGCAAACAAATCCTTCTATTGACGCTATTTTCGATATCATCCTTACAAATATGAAAAAAGGTATGGATAAAAGTCAGGATGTGAATATTATGTACGCTTCTACTTATGCTCAATATGCGAACTTGTGGAAAAACAAAAAAGGTGAAACCCGCGGACTAAAACGTTTAAATGTTTATGATAAGAAATTAAAAATTGAAAGCGATTTAAATAAATGGATAAATGCCGATCCTAAACGTAAAGAAAAATACGGTGAAACCCTTACTCTTTTAGAAGATGCTTATAAAGATATTGCTCAAAGTAATTTTTATAAAGATGCTTGGATAGTTCAAGGTGCGATAATAGGTTCAAGAATAATCAATAATATTTACGAACTTTCTACCGGACTTAAAGATGTTTACGGTGAAGAAAAGAAAAGTAAGGATGAAGTGAATGTTTTATTAGGTGAAATAGAAGAAATGCTTCCGGAATTATATTTTGAATATGATCAATATACCGAAGAACTTATTTTCAGAGAAGTTATTCGTTATTTACATTCATATTTCACCGGTGAGTCTGCTATAGAATCTTTAAAGCCGATTGATGAAAAATATAAAGGTGATGTTGACGCTTTTGTTGATGACGTTTTAAAGAATTCCATTTATGCTTCTCAAGAACATTTTCAAGCTTTCTTAAATAAACCCAATAAAAAAACTGTTGAAAAAGATCCTCTCAGAACTCTCGGAGATGATTTAATTGGAGTTATGATGAACAGAAGAATGGCCATTGCAGAAAGTAGTCCTAAATTAAATAAAGGTAATCGTTTGTTTATCGCTGCATTAAGAGAGATGAATCCCGATGTGGCTTACTATCCGAATGCTAATTTCACAATGAGATTAACTTACGGCAGTATTTTGGATTACTATCCTGCCGATGCGGTTCATTACGATTATGTTTGTACTCTTGATGGCCTTATGGAAAAAGAGGATCCTACTAATGAAGAATTTATTGTTCCTGCAAAATTGAAAGAATTATGGAAAGCAAAAGATTACGGTGATTACGCCGATAAAGACGGTAAAATGATTGTTTGTTTCTTATCTGATAATGATATTACAGGTGGAAATTCAGGAAGTCCCGTAATTAACGGAAACGGTGAAATTATAGGTATTGCATTCGACGGCAATTGGGAAGCTATGAGCGGAGATATTGCTTTTGAACCGGAGCTTCAAAGAACAATTTCTGTTGATATTCGTTACGTTCTTTTTGTAATTGATAAATACGCAGGTTGTCAAAGAATTATTGACGAGTTGACAATTGTCAAGTAAATATTTTAAAAGAATTATATAAAAAAAGGTACCCTCAAAAAGGTACCTTTTTTATTTTCTCCACATACTAAAGCGGAATAATCCTTCCAGTACTTTTAATAATAACTTTATCCGTATTGACGTTTCCTTTGAGGTAAAGATTTCCGGAACCGTTAATTACACCTTCCAAAGTGTTGGTAACATGAGCATAAATATTACCGGAACTTCCTATCGAAATAGTGCAATTAGAAATTGTCATATCTTTTGCATCTATATCTCCCGAGTTTTTAATATTTAAATTGGCATTATTGCATGTTCCCGTAAAAAAAGCATCTCCGGCAGACTGTGAGGTGATTGTTGCAGTATTAAACTCAACGGTTCTCATCTTAATCTTACTCGATGTAACGGTGCTTATATCTACAATATCGGCAATTAATCCGTCGGATTCGACAGAAGATTGATTTGATAAAGTAATATTTAATCTTGCTATATTAGAGTTTGTGAAATATGCTTTCGAATTATCTCTAAGAGAAAGTGCACATTTAGTATCAGTTACTTCATTATAATATATGACGCTGCTGTTACTTAAAACTACTTCCGGTGTTCCCGGCGTAAATATCTTAATTGTTATCGGAACTGTCGGGTTTAAGATATAATTATCCTTAACTTTTAAGGTTAAAACACCATTTTTATTAATATCGTATTCAATATAAAAAAGTAAGTTTGATTCTCCTTCCATTTCAAGCTTATATAAATCATCTTTATAAATTTGAACAGTAAAGTTATCATATACATAAACTGTTGAGAAGTCGGCACAATGACGTGTTTCTTGTTTTACATTTTCATTTCCTGTAATAGTCTTTGTTTCTTCATTAGGATCTTTACAAGAATATACCAAAAGTAAAATAACTACCGGTAAAACGATTTTAAATATTCTGTCCATATTTCATTTAATTTTTTATTATAATTAATCTTATAACGCAAAAAGGGAGACGTAAAGTCTCCCTTTTATAAATTAATCTGTTGTTATATTATCTACCAACAACAACTCTATTATTTATCCTTTCTCCATTAATAGTATTAATTTCGAAATGATATACACCAGATGCAAAATCTTGTACTGAGATATTAACTCTATTCTCAGCATTAATATTTACAACTTTAACTAATTGACCGCTATTATTGAAGATTCTGATACTACTCATAGCATCACATTCAACGATAACATAATCACTAGCAGGATTAGGATACACATTTACTTCAATATCAGCATCTCCAATACCGGCAGATACTGTGATCGTAAAGTTTACGCGTGATGACTCACCTTGTGATGAATCTTCACATACCATAGATACTGAATAAGTATAAGTACCGGACGGCAATTGTTCTGTATCTTGATAAGATGTTTCATCTACTACTGCTATCAATACGCCTTGTCTGTAAATGTTATAACTAGCATCAACAACATTTGCCGGAGCATTCCATGTGATATTTATCAAATCATCAGACCATTTCTCTGCATACAAATCAGTAACTGGTTCACAGAATTCAGGGTTAATATCATCAACACAAGTTTGAACAGATTTAACGGCATTTGGTCCGTATAATGCTTCAATACAATAGTTGTGTAATATACCTTCATTTGGAATATCAGTATATTCTAATGTTAAGGCTGAAGTAGTTGCTATCAATTCACCGTCACGATATAAAGCATAACCAACCAAATCATTATAAGTATCACTTGGTGAAGTCCAAGTTAAAGTTACATTACCTAAGGAAGATTCAGCATTTATACTTGGTACTGCATTTACGACAACATTAGTAATAGTTAGGTAAGTTTTTGCAGACTCGTATTGGCCGTACATAGCTGTTACACCAACTTGCGCCGATGCTGTTTCCGCAACAAATTTATACATATAGTTTAAGTTTGTTGTTGAACCTAAGTAAACATCAGTAGAACCTTCCACAATATATACATTGTAAACATCCGCTCTTTCATTACCTGTCCAACCGAATACAACTGTTAAGTTTTCTTTGTCAACAACATTCATAGCGGTTACAGCAGGATATTGGTCATCATAAACTAAAGTTACAGCATCACATACAAATTCAGATTCTACTACTCCGCTGTATAATGCCGATACGCAATACAAGTAAGTACCTGCTTCAGTCGGAACATCTGTAAATGTTGTTGTTGAAATGTTATAAATCGTAGTCATATAATCACCATCGCGATATACATTATAAGCTGTGAAATTTGTAGTCGGCGTTGGAGCTGTCCATGTTACAACAACTGTAATGTCATCATTTTGAACAGTAGCATTAACATTTGTTACTTCCGCAACATCAACCAGCGTGCTCGCCTGTGTTGTTGTAGTGATACAACCTGTTACAAATACCGCTTCAATATCATATGTATATGTACCTTCGGCAAGAACATCATAAGAATATGTTAATGAGGATACTTCAGCTAAGAAGTTTCCATCTTCATAAATTCTATATGTACTTGCATTAGAAACAGCAGTCCATACCATATTAACTCTTGTATTTTCCGATGTTACGGCAAAGTTTGTAATAGCAGGTAAGTTAATTGACACGCTTACTTCTGATAACGGATTTGTACAATTTGTGATATCTTCATAGTTGACAAATACTCCATAAGTATAGCTGCCTGCCAATGCTTCAAATTCAGTATAAGAAGTATTAGTTGTTTCAGCTATCTCAACACCATTTTTAAAGATTGTGTATGATATAATTGTATTATACTCTACTTCAGGAGCCGTCCAAGTTAATTCTACCGAACAATTATCCACATTCGCAGCTAAGTCCGCTACCGGTTCACAAGTGCTCAAATTATTAATAATTAATGTTGTTGCACAAGATCTATCTGATTCATAAGTATTATATACTGCAGATACACAGAAATCATAAGAACCAGGACCAAATACATCTGTATAAAGTGTTGTTGGTGCGGTTATAGTTGCTATCTCTATATTATTACTATATAGTTTGTAACCTGTTACAATTTCTTGAGCAGGTGCTTGCCAGCTAATATTTACTTCGTATTCATTACTTGTTGTTGTAGCAAATACATTCGTCGGAGCTAAAATATTTAAGGTAATTGATTCGTTTGTGTTTACTTCACAACCACCTGAATAAACCGCTGCTACAGTATAAGTATAAGCAATATTAAAATCTAATGAAGCATCATCATCAGTATAAGTTACTTCTGTTGAAGGTAGAGTAGATATTAAAACTGCGTCTCTGTAAACCTTATAATTAGCAATATTAAATGAAGTATTAGGTGCAGACCATGTAAGAACAGTTGTCTTAATATCCGATGTACCTTGTGCTACATCTAAAGCAACCACAGGTTGACCGCAAGTAGCAACAGTAACGCAACGAGCGTCTCCCGTACACGGAATATCAGTAGCTTCAACTCTTACACAATATTCATAGGTACCTATTTCCATATTACCATCAATATAGTTTGTTGTAGCGGAAGATCCGATATACTCACCATCACGATAAACAAGGAAATTAACAGTTCCGTCATAATTTTGGAAATCCCAAGTTAAATAAACTTCGTGAACGTTTTCATCAAACACACCAGTTAAGTCGGTAATCCAAGGACATATTAATTCGGTTGCACAACCTAACGGAGATACGCAGCTAGGATACATTGCACGTACACAATACTCAAGTTCCCCGAATTGTTCATTGTCGAACGCATAAGTAAGTTCGTCTGTATAACCTATAAATAAGCCATTTCTGTAAATAGCATACTGGGTAGCTGGTTCCGAAGACGGACTTACCATAGCTGCCCAATCTATGGTTATATCAATAACATCATCATTTATATCTACTGTTGAGTTAACTACCGGAGCATCCCCACATTCGGTAAATGCATAATCAGTAATAGAAATTTCATCTAAACCTACGCCGTGGCCATAATTTACTAATCCTTCAAATGCAAGACTGAATGTACCGCTAATTTCAGGTAACAGAATAACACGTTCGGTCCAATCGGTAACCTCAGTTGTATATTCATCCAATAAAATCCATGCGCCATCTATATCAGTTCTATAATAAACTTTTAATCTATCTTGATCTCCAGCCCATGCGCTTTGTCTATGCCAGAATTTCAATACAGGCATATCTGAAGTTGTAAGATCTATATAAGGTGTAACAAGTTTGGTTGTTCTATCATATCCTGCGTAGTATAAACGTGCGGAATATGTACCTGCATAAGGAGGATAATAAGTTCCTGTAGGAATAACCGTCCAATCAACAATATTGACTGTTAAATATTCTTGATCCCAACATATAGGAAGATCGGTGTTGTTGTCTTCAAATCCTTCATAGAAAGGATATCCGAAAACATAACACGGAGTTGTTATACATACTTCATTTGAAGGATCAGATTCTTCTGTAGTTGAATTATAACTGTAAACTGCTGTTACTTTATAGCAATAATCAGTAACAAACTCAATTGTTTCGTCTACATATTCCATTTCTTCAACTAAAGAGGTATTTATTTGTGTACCGTCTCTGTAAACATTAAATCCTAAAGGTGTTAAATAATCTTCAACTTCCCAAGTTAAATATGCTTCTTCTACGTTAAATTGAGTAGTTACTTCCAAATTAATCGGAGGATCGAAATAGAGTACATCTACCGTTACACATGCAGGATCGGATACACAACCGTTAGAATAATTGGCAATTACACAATACTCATAAGTACCATTGCTTAAGCCCATATCAACATATAATAATCCGTTAATATCATTTGCAATAACTACGTCATCGCGATAAACATCAAAAGTAGGATTAACCATATCGCTAACAACTTTTACATCATCAAGTAGAATGAAATATTGATCCGTACAATTGAAATGACGGAAAGCTATATAAACATTACCTGAATAAGCTGAAAGGTCAATTGTTTTGAGTTGATAACTGGGGGCACCTACAGTTGCTATTGTTTCTTCAAACAATAATGTAAAGTCACTCGGATTATTACCTGTAGTAGATACATAAACGCCATAATGTTCTTCGTAATAGAGAGTTGCGTCATTTCCTGAAATCATAAAAGTTAATGATCCGTTAGCACCCAAATTAACCTGAGGAGTAACTAACCAATTATCGGGGGTCAAAGCACCAATAGTGTTAATAAACGATCCCGAACCGGCTGCATAATTACCGCTATAAGCAGGGAGATCAAAAGGAGTTGCTCCACTAGTGAGACCTTGAGTAGTCCATTTTTGTCCGTCATTATCAGCATCAATATTTGTCCATGTAGCAGGAATACTTCCACTTTCGAAACCTTCTTCTAAAACTGTTGCACTAGATAGTGTTTCTAAATCGGCAGTCCATGATAAGCTAACATTTCTTGCAACTACTGTTCCTGTAAGATTTTCTACCGGGTCACAATAAATATCAAGGATAACATCATCAATGGCTAAACCGTAACCGTATTGATTAGTTCCTTCGAAAGCGAACCAGAATGTTTCAGAAAGATCATCGAATATTACTTCAAGTTCTGTCCAAGAAGTTAACATACTAAGTTCTTGGTATGCTAATGTCCAAGCACCATCGGGAGAGTTTTTATAATAAACTTTCAGGTCAGTATCATCCGTACCACCCCAATTACCTATAAAGGCTTTAAACTGCAATTTAACTTTTTCATAATCCGTTAAATCGAATTGCGGCGAAACAAGTTTCGTGATATATGTTCCTCTGTTGCCGATTCTATCGGGGAATAATGCAAAATATTGACCTTCTGCTGCAGAAGACGGATATGTTGTATTAGAGGTAACAATTTGCCACGGCATTGGTGCGGTTCCGTTCGGACCTGCACTTACTATTTCCTGACTCCAACATAAAGGCATATAACCTTCGAACTCGAAACCTTCTGCATATGGTATACCAAGTAGTGCACAAGGATCTTCAGGAATAGTAATACATACTATATCCGTAGTATTAGATATACAATCGTCATAAACAGCTTGAACAGAGTAACAATATTCCATACCCCAATCAAGGTCTTCATCTGTATAAGAGAACGTTAATATCGGATCTTCATTAATTTTGAAACCGTCACGATAGATATTGAAACCTAATAAACCTGTTTCAACTACTGTTCCTCTTATAATAAATGGTAAACCGTAATTATAACTGGAACCTCCATCTGTCCATTGAATCCATCCTGTTGATGAATATTGCATTCCATTACCGGTATTGGTTTGTCCCCAAATTTGACGCGGTACTGCCCATGGACCATCTGATAATGAGCCGGTAAAGGCAACTACTACCCAATATTCTCCCATAGGTAATTCCAGATTATTCATATCAGCAATTACTGTTTGAATCGGTAAAGTATTAAAAGTAGCTATATTTGTTGAAGATGTTCTATAAATACCTGTCCACTCAGTTGAAACCAATCTATTAGTTGTCATATCACCCCATACTACTTGACCACCTGATGCAGGAGAAGCGTCGTAAATTTGTACATATACTCCTGTTATTGTAGATGTTGTAGAAGAAGTATTTTGTTGTGAACAATAGAATTCCATTTCTTCAATTATAGTATTTCCCACTAAGGTAAAATCATCTGCTATCATATAACCTAAGGTTAATCCGGCATTGGAGCCGTAGGTTGTAGAAGTAGGTTCTAACGAACTTGCATCAGCTCCATTATAAGCTTGTCCGACATGAGTAATTAATTCGGCTTGATTAAATATTTCATTATCTTTAGATGCGGGTTTTGTATATATTACATTTGGATAAATAGGATCTGCTTTAATCCAGTCTGCTTTTAAACTTGCAGGAGCGCTATTTTCCATTGATTTTGGATATTGAGGTTCCATTTTCGGTAATGCGGCTTTATCACCTAATTCCCATGTAAGAATAACATCATTCATATCTTCTGCAACGTACATGCCTTTAATTTCAGCAGTCAGATTCTCAGGCATTGCACAAGGAGATTCTCCGATAATAAATGTTACGAATACTGTAGCAGGTTCTGCCCCAGGTGTTCCTATGAAGTTAGCATTTGCATGCCATTCGCCTTCTTCAGCCCATGAGCCGTCCATTTTAAATAGAACATCCTGAGATTCTCCGGGTTCGAGGTGTCCTGTCATTGTTTCTGTGCTTAACCATCCTGCTTTACCAAGTTCAAAAATACCTATTTGATTAGGTGTTTGTTGTATGTTTGCAAAGAAACAAAGTTTATCTTCATACATAGCAGTAAATGCACCGCCGGCAATACTATTACCAGTTGCACCGGCAACATAAGTAAATCCCGGAAGCATATTAATATTAATAATAGGTGTAGAAGCTAATGTATTGTTAGCAATATCATATTGATAAACAAGGCATTGACTGTTATCATAAGCTGTTTGAGAGAATAATAACAAATACGGACCGCCTACCGTTACATTATCATAAGCACTTCCGTAAACGCCGGAAATAGTTGTACCTGTAACTTGAGATGTTCCGTCGCGGTTAATTCTTCTCAATGTTGTCCAATCCCCAATCCAAAAACCATCAACGGAAGGATCATAGGTGCAATGGCGAACATTTTCAGGAGTAGTAATAGTAGATATTAAAGTTTTATTTACAAAATCCATAACATACATTGTTGTGGAACTTGCTCCTCCATAAAAATAGCTACCGTCGTAAGCTAAATCACGAATACCACCTACACTTGCAATTGTGAAATTTTCAATAAATGTACCGTCCATTTCATATTTAGCGAATTTACCACTTGTACCCCAAAAAGCAGTGTAAATATAATTTCCATCGGTAGCAATACCTTGTTGTCCGCCTTCAGATGATCCGGCAAAATTATATACTAAATCCCAAGCATCTTTAGAACCGGATTTATCAAGATATTCGATTTCGAGAGCCCAATCAACAGCACCGTCACCATCATTATGTAAGGTAACACCAGCATATCCATCAACAGTATAAGTTGTTTGAACTGTAACCTCTTCAGGAACAACATAGAAATCAGGAGCTGTAAGTACAAAATCAATACGGGTAACAGGTTGTGAAACATCTTCGCCGTTTTTGTAGTCTGAATGATAACCTATTTTAGAAGCGACACCGTCATAAGTTCCAACTTCTGCTTCCAAAATGGTATATACGCCACTAACATTGGTTGTTTCGGTATACTCTGCATAATCTCCTTTAAAATAAACTGTAGCTCCTTCAACAGGGTTTCCTTGATGGGTAACTTCACCCGTCAGTATAGTATATTCAGGTACATAAATATAAATATCATCAAGAACTACTCCGTAACCAAAACCATCCACACCTTCGAAAGCAATCCAATATGTAGAAGAAAGTTCAGGTAGTAAATAATAATCTTGTTGCCATGTACTAATATCTTCAGTAAATTCATCTAATAATACCCATTCTGAATTTCTATCATTTTTATAATAAACTTTTAAATAATCTTGATCTCCAGACCAGGTAAATTGTGCATGCCAGAAAGATAATTTAACTTCATCGTAACTTGAAAAATCAAATTGCGGAGAAATAAGTTTTGTTGTATTTCCTGTTATTGAATGTGCAAATGCGGCATTATAAGATCCTGTATGCGGAGCAGACGGGTTAGAAGTATTGGTTCTGAACAACCAGTCATTATTTCCGACAACATATTCTTGTCTCCAACATTCCGGTATAAGGTTACCGCCTTCAAAACCTTCAGAGAAAGGTAATGCAGTAATGGCGTAACAATCGGTAATAAAGCTAACTTCTATCCATTCGCTTATATCGCCGCCGCCACAATTGGTTTGGAGATAAACCGTATAAGACGTATTTTCAGTCAGAGGAGTAAAAGTATATGTAGGATTTAAAGCGGAAACTATTGTTCCGGAACCTTGCGGTTGACCGGTTTCCACGATTTCCAAATTCCAAGCATAAGTACCTTCTGCCGGAGTCCAAGTAACAGTAGCTGATGTTTCATCAATATAAGTAACGGCTAAATCTGTAGGAATATCACAAGTAACCGCACCCCCGATGCAAACATCAAATTGAATATTATTACGTGTTGTAACTCTAGCATAAGCTGTTGGAGGAGTTGCCGGATTGATCTGTGTAGTGCCGTCCACTCTATAATGTAAAGTTTTATAATCAGATGCTGTATGAGCATAGAAAGTATTGTTACTAGATGTATAATAAGCTCCTTCATTGTCAAGAACAGCAACAACAACATTACCGCCCGCATATTCAAACTCGGTATCAAAAGGTATTGTTACCCAATAATTTTCACCTGTATTATCCAAATGTAAGGTACCTGTATAAACTAATTCAAGTTCATTATATGCTACCCAATCTGTTGTAGAGGCAAATGCTGTTTTATCTGTATTACCTATATATACACTAAAATTTTGTCTATCTTGAGCAGTACTATAAAAATATTGGAAGGCCACCGAAGATATTTTTCCGGTTTCTCCTTCATATCCTATTTCGCTTGCATCAAAGATTTGTTGTGAATATGTATGTCTGTAAAAAGTATTAATAGGTATAAGATATGTACCTGTTGTACCTGTACCTATAGTTACAAGGTCTTCTTCGCAAGCCAGAATTTCTTCCGCCGGACAGAATTCGAACATAGCATTATTACGTTGTTGCACTCTTGCATAACCGGCCGGAAGACCTAAAGGATCAATATGAACCGTACCATCTACTCTATAGTGTAATGTTTTATAACCGGTAGTAGTATGATAGTAGAAAGTATTATTGCTTCCTGTATCGTATGCGCCTGCATTATTGAGAACCGCAACAACAAGATTTCCACCTGTATAAGCATAAGGTGTATCGAAATTAATAGTAACCCAATTATTAGTATTATTAAAAGTAATGCTACCGGTAAATACTTGTCTCATATCAAGCAATGGTACCCAATCTGTTGTTGAAGTAAATTCCGTTTTAGTTGTATTACCTATATATATAGTAACAGGATCTTTAGTTGTTGCCGTAGAATAAATATATTGGAATGATATTGATGTTAACATCATATCTTCATTGAATGTTCCTATTTCGGCAGCATCGAAAATTTGTTGAGAATAAGAATGTCTGTAATACGTATTTACAGGAAATGCATTGGTGCCTGTTGTTCCTGTTCCTATTACAACATCTTCACAGTTAGGACTTTTACAAGACTCTTTTTCTATTGTTAGAGGTTCTGATTCGCCATCTTCACAAACAACAGTAACAGTCCAATTATGTGATTCTCTTTGGTCGAAACCGCTATCAGTGTAAGAAGTGGTTTCTATTCCTTGAGCTATTTGAACACCATCTCTATACACATTATAATATTTTGCATCAGGATCAGGTGATAATAATTGGAAATACATTGATACGCCAGCATCACCCAATAGAGGATTAGCTAACATCCAATCCGTTCCTGAGCCAAAAGCATTCGAAGGATCATGAAGGTAGAAACCTGTACTTATACCTGTATATCCGTAATAAATATTCCATCTTGCATTGTTTAATGTCGCAGGTTTTGCAACATTAAAGTGAGCTGCAACGCCAATCCAATATTTACCTGCTGTAGAAATCTCAAAAGGTGTGCTAAGGCGTGCTGACCAAAGAGTACCTAAATCCCAACTACCAGCTACTGTATAGTTTATAATCTCATCAACCAATACTGTGCCGGGAGAGTCATTATCATCATCCATTATCACAATACGTAATTGCGTTGTTGTAGCAGAGCCGGAGCTATAGAAACCTGAGGTAACAACTTTATCTATTATCCATCCCTCTTCAGCTTCAAAATCATCGGCAACCAAAACATAGGTATCTGTCCATGATGAAGAAATTAAGCCATTATTACCAGTAGTCGGAACAGCAATATTTGTATTATCCCACAAAACTGTCGGAGCTTTATTTCCCTTTGCCGGTGCTGTCCAAGAAAGTTCAGCAGCACAATTTTCATCATATTCAACTGTTAGATCAGTAACGGGATTACATTCTGCAGGTGCTAAAACTTCCACATCAATACATACCTGTTCCGATGAACCTTCGTCATAAACAGCAACTACACAATACTCATGTTCGCCTTCTGCAACTCCTGTATGATTATAATAGGTATTAGTTGTGGTACCGAGAGATGTCCCGTTGAAGAAAACTTCATAGCCGGTAAGACCTTTAGATGCATACGGAACATATTGCGCAGTAAGAGATAGTTCATTTTCCTTAATTGTTGTCATGTTTTTTCCGCCTGGCGCCGACCAATTAAGATATACTGTTGTAGAAACTACATTTGCTGTCAGATCGGTAATAGGGTCAAGAGAAACACAAGCTTCTTTATCAAGAATTGCAGCCTCTGTTAATCCGCCGTTCAAACAAGTTGCCTTTACAGACCAAACATGACCTTCAGTAGTACTAAATCCGGTATCGGTGTAAGTCAACTCTGTTAATTCGCTTGCAACCAAAACGCCGTCTCTATAGACGTTGAATGTAGGTTCAAATTCTGGAATGCCGTAAACGGAAAACACTGCAGATTTTGAGGCTTGAGCTGACAATGAATACCAGGAATTATTAGCAATGCCGTATATCGAATTTGTAACAGATCCGTATAAATAACCGACATTTCCTACTACTGTTGGACCGGTTATCCATAAATATCTCTGAATACCTGAACTGTAGTTTGATGTTGAAATGCCATAAACGGACAACCAATATCTACCTGCTGCAAGTTCAATATTTTCAGAAGATATATCCAAAGTAATTGTACCTGTAGCATAAGGAAGACCCGTAATTGTATGTATCAAAGTATTCGGAGCGCCATCTGCATTACTATCCCATATTTTTATACCGAGTGACGTAGGGAGGCTAGTAGCAGCAGTATATCCTGTATATGCACTAATTTTAGTCAAAACAGTATTAGCATCTAAAACAAAATCATCAACTATATGTACATCTCCATCATTCCATGACTGAGAAAAATATCCGCTTGTTGTTTGTCCAACTTGCATTTGGTCCCAAAGTAGCATATCACCACCAGTACCAGCTTCAAAAGTCCATGTCAGCACAGCATCGCAATCTAAATTATAAGCTACATTCAAATTTGTAGGAGGATCATCACAAGTTAAAACTGTAAAAGAAATATCTGTTCTTAGGGAAATACAATCATCATTAAATACAGGAGTAACACTTGCAATATAATTACTTTCATTCTCTAAATCTGAAAAAGTATATGTCGGATCTGCAACAGTAGCAACTTCAATATAACCTAAAAAGACTTTATATTCTACAGCTCCCGTTATAGCATCCCACATAATTGTTGCATTAGCGCCATTAACATCAACTGTTAAACCTGTTACTGGGTCGCACTCTTGAGGAGGGTTTGTTAAACATGAAGTATTATTAAAAGTAAAGAAAATTCCTTCTTCTTGATCTTCAAAATCACCGGTTTCACAAGTAAATATAGTAGTTCCTTCAGAATTTTTAATTACAAACGAAACTTCTTCATCATAATTAGCGGGCGTCCAATAGCAAGAAATATTACCTATAGGAAGTGTGACAGTTGAAGTGGCAGTTGCCTCATTACATGTAATAATATTCCATTCATTATTATATGAATCGAAAAAGCTTATAGTAGCGTCATTCCAGCCATCACCAAATTCGTCTTCCATTTCAACACTTATATTACAAACCTCGGTTGGCAGGGCATCGCGTGTGTATGCAGCCAAATCCCATACATGACGATAACTCGTAAAATAAGAGTATGTTGTGGCCCAGCTGCCATTATAGTAAAAAATATTAGTTTTACCTTCGATATAACCCAAATCAGCTGAAGCAGAATTTGATGAAACTGCGGGATAACAAGTTTGTGATGGTGAAAAGTTTATACCAAACCAAACTTCTTGTGTTCCGTCAATTAGAATAGGAGTAGATAATTCTGCAAAATTATAAAAGTTCAAAGAATTAACATCAGTATAATCATAATTTGTTGCTAAAACTTCTGCTACTAATGTTCCGGGATCATAAGTTGTACCGACTACCGACCCACCAACATAAACTTGAATTTTTGGTGCTGTAGAAAATGCTGTGTAATAGGTTATAGCACCACTCACAGCACTAGGATTTATTATATACTTAATCTTTGTCAAGTATTGGCCTACATAGTCAGCAATATCCTCGACAGCAAAACGCTGATAAACACCGAATTGAGTGGCACCAGCTCCGGAAAGGCTATATGTTGGCCCTTGAAACCATGTCATCCAATTTGTACCAACGGGCCCTTTAGAGCCTTCTTGCATTGCAATAGGTCCAATCAACTCATTCGATTGAGCCTGATCTTTTTCTAACGAAGAGTGCGTTAACATCTTCTCTCCGTCTTTACTCTTTGATTTTTTCTCAATAACTACGTTATCAATACTCATCAAAGTCTCAAATTTTTGCGCAATTCCCGTGAATGAAACAAGAAATGCTAAACTTAAAATGAATAAAAGTTTTTTCATAATCAGATTTTTTAATTTATACTAATTTATTTTATTTATTTACAATATATTAAGCAAATATTCGGGCATACATAATACCCGAACATAAATTATCATGCAAATATAGAATTATTTTATTTATTTTAAAACTTTTCAACACTTTTTTTTCAGTTTGTTGAAAAGTTTTTTAACTCTCTTATTTATTATCAGTTACGCAACTAATTTTATATTTTCGAACAAAAAAAATATTAAATTTATTAAAAAAGATATTATTATTTTTTATGATTATTTGCTCTAATTAAATTTACGTATTCCGAAGGGGTTTGTCCTGTAAATTTCTTAAAAATACTATTAAAAGTAGATTTAGAATTAAAGCCCGAATCATAAGCGATAGACATTATTGTAAGATTGTTATTTTTTTTATCCGCTACTCTGGCCTTAAACTCATTAACTCTATATTCATTAACAAATAAATAAAAGTTCTTTTTAAGAATAAGATTTAAAGCTTGAGTAATATAATGTTTAGGGTAATTTATCATCTCCGAAACATCTTGTAAATTAAGATCATTTTTTAGATAGATCTTTTTTTCTTCCATTAATTTTACGAGCTTTTCCGCACATTGATCAAGTGTATCTTTGGGTATTTTAGATTTATTATAATAATTATCTAATTGTTTGCCCCCGGAAAAATCGTAAATAGAATTTTTTTCATCAATAAATAATTCGGGTCTATTAATAAGAAAATATTGCAAAGAAAGAAAAAACACACATTGGCCTACAACTACAAACATATTCGTATCAAAGGTGTCATTTCCTGTTATTATGCTTGAAAAACCGGTTACAGCCTGTAAAATATACATGATAAAAAATAACATTGTCAGATATTTGAACCAATAAAGAAGTTTTTCGGATAATTCAAAGGAGTATAAATCTTCTATGTTTTTCTTAGCATAACCAATACAGGCAAAACTTGCAATTGTATAAACTATTACAGAAACATAAGTTAAGGAATAATATACTATATACAAAGCTTTTTGTGTTTCCAAATCTCTAAAAAATTGTACTCTGAATATTGCTGTATCGCCGCGTAAAACCAAAGATAAACACAAAAACAAGAGAAATGGAATAAAGTGTATAATGTTTGCAGCGGCTAATGTTCTTATTTTCAACAAGGTTGCTCTCAAATATAATAATATCATCGGCCCGTATGCAAAAACAAAAAAATTAAGCGGCAAAGTATCACCGAAAAGATCCGGAAAACGAAGCTTTATTAACCCTATAGCAATATCAAAAATCATTAAAATAACAATCCCTGTTAATAAAGCCGATGAAGAAGCTTTACCTTTCTTGGAAATAAAAACAATTCCGGTAAATAAGGCTTGAACTATTGCAATGTAGTAAATGACCAAATTAAGAAGACTAGTATCTTGTATCATAATTGACTCATCAATTTATATTGATTATTTGCAAAGGTAATATTTTTTTATCTATCTTTGCGCCATGATGAAAAATTGTAAATATCTATTTTTATTTCTTTTTTTGATACAAAGTTCTCTTGTTCCGGCTCAAGACAAAAAGGTATCAGAAGATAAGATGAGTATACCTTTTTTAAGTCTTTCATATTCATATCAATTTCCATTTGTAGATATGTCTGAGCGTTTTGGATCCAACTCTACAATCGGAGCAGGATTTACGTATAAGACTCAGAATAATATTCTTTGGGGTATTGATTGGAATTTTCTTTTTAGCAATAATGTAAAATATAAAGATACCCTTTTTAAAGCGATTTCTTTTTCACAGGGGGATATGGATATTAATATTCTTAACGGGGCAGGACAACCGGCAATAATTAATATCTATGAACGCGGTCATATTATTATGTTTCGTGCCGGAAAGATTTTTGATGTATGGGCTCATAATCCGAATTCCGGTTTGTTTCTTACCGGGGGTTTAGGTCTTTTTACTCATAAAATCAGAATTGAAGTTTATCAAAACGATACACCTCAGCTTGATCCTGATTATAGAAAAGGTTATGATAGATGTTCGGTTGGTCCGGTTACCGGAATTCAATTAGGCTATATTTATTTTAATAATAACAGATTAATAAACTTTAAAGCCGAAATAGAAGCATACTACGGTCTTACGCATAGCATCCGAGCATATAATTTCGATACGATGTCTAAAGACACGAACTGGCGGCATGATGTTTTGGTCGGACTGAAAGTATCTTGGATTATACCCTTATATCCGAAAGCACCGAAAGATTTTTATTACGATTAATATATTGCTGCATTTATTTTATTTAAATGTATAACATTGCTCTTATAATATACTATTTTTTAATATGTATTTCTTGTCTTTTCAGTGAAAAAGCAAGAGAATGGGTACGCGGACGCAAAAACATTTTTAAAAGATTAAAAAAGATTGATCCCGGAAAAGGTATTATTTGGTTTCACTGTGCTTCTTTAGGGGAATATGAACAAGGATTACCTGTTATCATTAAAACCAAGGAAAAATACCCTGAACATAAAATTTTACTTACATTTTTTTCCCCTTCCGGATTTAAGAATAAAAAGTATCAAAAAGAAGTAGATTATACTTTTTATATGCCTCTTGACACAATAATTAATGCTTACAGGTTTATTAATATTGTAAGGCCCGTTTTTGTTGTGTTTGTAAAATATGAGTTTTGGTATAATAATCTTTGGGTGCTAAAAGAAGCTGATATTCCCATAATTTATATTTCTTGTAATATAAGAAAAACACAATATTTTTTTAGATGGTATGGCGGATGGTTTAGACAAAGACTTCGAAAGGTAACTCACTATTTTGTTCAGAATGAAGAATCGAAAAGATTATTGGAAAGTATTAGAATTAATCAGGTTACCATTGCCGGAGATACTCGTTATGATAGAGTTAAAGCTATTGCCGATACGGATTTCTACGATGAAAAAATAAGTTCTTTTATCGGAAACAGTGAAAATGTTTTTATTACGGGCAGTACCTGGCCGAAAGATGAAACGATGCTTTTGGAAATTCTCCCTAAACTTAGAAAG
Organism: Bacteroidales bacterium; assembly: GCA_031276035.1. NCBI lineage: Bacteria > Pseudomonadati > Bacteroidota > Bacteroidia > Bacteroidales > Bacteroidales bacterium. The sequence goes on from JAISNV010000034.1 coordinate 49,705, forward strand.
TATAAAATTATAATTGTTCCGCACGAAGTAACTGAAGATAATATAAATCGTATCAAAGAGCTATTTAATAATAGTGTTTTGTATAGTGAATATAAAATTTCAAAAGATTCGGATTCGAATATTTTAATTATTGATTGTATCGGATTATTATCACGGCTATATCGTTATGCTAAGTTTGCGTATATTGGCGGTGGATTCGGAAAAGGTATTCACAATATATTAGAAGCTGTTGTTTATGAAGTCCCGGTAATTTTCGGACCAAATTACAAATATTTTAATGAAGCTATAACCCTGATAAACGCCGGTGGTGCTTTTAGCTTTTCCAAAAAGGAAGAATTAATAGAAATTATTGATAATTTGCTCAACGATAATTTTCTGGAAAAGGCAAAAGGTTCTTGTCAGGAAATTATTGATAAAAACTTAGGAGCTACGGATGAGATTATGGAAGAATTAAGAATTAAGAATTAAGAATTATAATAATATATTCTTTGTTTTATATTATCAAAATAACTGCATTTAATAATCTCATTTTAATTTTCAATTAATTAAATTTCATTTTAAAATTCAAACCGGAATATTTAAGAAATTTCTCGACTTTTCTGTTATTGGGTTCGTCATCTAAATTACAAACGCGGACCTTTCCGCCAAGTGTTTTATAGATTCTTGATCCTTGTAATTTCAATCTCATTTTATCAAACAAACCAAATTTTTCCACATTAGTTTCAATAAGTGCTTTGGATTTGCTATCTACCATACTACTTGCATAAACTAATTCCAAGACTTTTGGTACCGTAAAAATTACAGTCGGCTTCATTTCGGTTATCAATGATAAAATCATTTTAAAATTCGAATGTCTTGGTTTAAATATAGTTGTATTTCCGAAAATTGCAGGAATCAGTGCGGTTGTAAGTTTACGATAAGAATATGATATCGGCATAATTGAGACAATAACATCATTTTCGTTTATTCCGGTTTCGGTTGCCTGTTCTTTTGCCTCTGCAATCAATTCTTCGTGAGTAAAATATATGATATTCGTACTGTAAAAATCTATATCAACTCTTGCCGCAGCTAAATCGGTAGATATAATATCCACTTTCGGCATTGTTAAACTGTTAACATTATTAGTTGATTTGAAATTTTGTTTTTGCTTTGCGTTTGGAGATAAAACACATTTTAGAATGTCAATATCTATTATCGTAAGATGTGTATCTTCACTAAGTTTCTCAAAAGTTATATCATTAAGAATATCTTTTTGCAAAAGTAAGAGGTTACATTCAGCCGCAATAGTTATTCTATGCAGAGTAGAAATATCTTTAAATTTTGAAATCGGGACTGCTATTGCACCCATTGTTGTAATTGCATAAAAAGCCATATTCCACTGAGGCGTATCTTCAGCAAGAATAGCTACTTTATCTCCTTTACTTATTCCATAATAATATAAAGTGTTTTGTATATCCTTAACCTTCGAAGCAAATTGTGAAAAAGTGTATTTTTCACCTAAATATGTTTCGAACATTATTTTTTCGCCGTATAATAATTTACCGTTTTTGAAGATGCTTTTAATAGTTGACATGACGATTATTTTTAAATTTTTATGCAAAAATCCAACTAATAAATTTTTCTGTCGCCTTAATAATAAATGTTGATGTCTGATTTACTTGGAAAAGATGTTTGTTTTTTTATTCGGACATTCAAAAATTTTATTCGAGCGTCCTTTTTTCTTTAATAAACAATCTATTACATGTTTATTTCCATATTAGGAAAAACATGATAAGTCCGATTAAAAAAAGCATAATACCGGACAAAAGAAGTGAAATTTTAATTATTTTAATGGTCTTAATTTTTTTTCCGAACCAAATTCCGAGAAAGCATATAATAAAAGAAAAAGCAATAAACAGTAACGGATATTGCCACGTTACAGGACAAAAAAGTTTTAATCCGAAAGTAGCCAGCATAACACTTAATCCGACCGCTACATTAGAAAAGAAATAATATTTAATATTTAATACATCTACGGAAAACAGAAATGCGTTTGATTTTCCTCCTTTATTTAATGTAGTGAAGCCAGCAACCAATATAAGAATTGCCCCCATAAACTTAATGTCGGAATTATTAAATAAGTAAGCTAAGCCCAGTCCTGCAAAAGAAAACGCACCTAATACAACCGTTGTTATACTGTTAAGTTTTAATACATCTTTAAACTGCAATGATTTTTCCATTCCGATTATCAACCCGATAGCAAACGGAATGAGTAGTAATGCAAAATATGTACAAATAATTAAAACAGGCATAATTCTTCGAAGTTTGTTTGAGTGCCCATATGCCCTATTCTAAAAACTTTCCCTTTTAATTCACCGTAGTTACCGCCAAAAACAATTCCTTTTTCTCTCATCTTTTTATCATATTTTTCCCAAGTATATCCATCAGGAATATAAGCGGCTGTAACCGTAGGGGAAGAATATTCAACTTTACGAGGAAATAGCTGTATTCCGGCTTCTTTTAATTTCATGATAACTTTCTGCGAACAGTCTTTATGTCTTTTAACAACATTATCAAACCCTTCGACAAAAATATTTTGAGTGGATTGATACAATTGAGCAATATTTACCCAACTTGGCGTATAAGGGAAGTATCCTGTTTTTTTAACATCCTTAAAAGGAAGTAGAGCATCATATCCTTGATAGTTAACCTTTTCTATTATTTCCCAAGCTTTATTACTAACTGTAAGAAAACATGTATTTGGTGGTGCGGACAATGCTTTTTGTGTTCCGCCCAGACAAAGATCAATATTATTTTTATCAGCATTTATATGTACCGCACCTACGGACGATACGGCATCCACATAAAAAAGGGGAACGTTATACATTTTTTTCAACTTTCCCAACACTGTAAGATCATTAAGTATTCCGCTTGGAGTTTCACAATGAACTGCCGTAATCATCTTCGGCTTAAATTCTGCAATAGTTTTTTCAATCAAATAATAATCTTCAAAACTACAGTCATAAGGAAATTCTATAATTTTCACTTCACAACCTATGCTTTCAGCCATTGTTCCAATTCCGGTACCGAAAATGCCGGTTGAAATTGCTAAAACTCTATCATCAGGAACCAAGCAGCTATTTAATCCGCTCCACAAAGCAAGCATACCTTCGCCCGTCATAATAACAACATCGCCTCTTGTATTAAAAAGTTTTTTTAAATCGCTTACACAGTTATTGTACAATGTAAGAAATTCCGGCTCAACATCAGCCGAACCGAAATTCATCAATCCAATATTTAAAACATTTTCAGAAACTGTTGTTGGTCCCGGAAAAAACGAATATCTATACGTTTTCATGAGAATTACAAGATTAAATTATAATTTCAAATAAAAAATGGTCAATTAATTTATTTCAGCGGTTCTAATTTAACGGTAAAGTGTCTCATTAGTTCGGCTTCCCAAACAATTTTTACTCCTCTTGTGATAGATTCTCTTCTATCATATACATTTTTCAGAGCAACAGCAACAACATCCATATGATTATTTGTATAAACACGTCTTGGAATTGCAAGTCTCAGCAAATCAAGTCCGTTGAAACGATTTTCACGAGTAACCGGATCTCTGTCGGCTAATAAATATCCTATTTCGCAACCACGAATACCAGCTTCAAGATATAATTCGATAGTTAAAGTTTGAGCAGGAAATTCATTTTTAGGGACATGAGTTAAAACTTTAGGAGCATCAACAAATATAGCATGGCCACCTGCAGGTCTTTGGTAAGGAATATTAAAGTCGTCTAATCTTTTAGCAAGATATTCAACTTGTTTAATACGTGTTTCAAGATTTTCAAATTCAGTATTTTCATCCAAACCTACTGCAAGAGCATTCATATCTCTTCCGCTCATTCCTCCGTACGTTATATAACCTTCGTAAACGATTGTTTTAACCTTAGCACTTTCATACCATTCTTCCAAATTTGTAGCAATAAATCCGCCCATATTAACAATAGCATCTTTCTTAGCGCTCATAGTCATACCGTCTGCAAAGGTGAACATTTCACGACAGATTTCTTTTATTGTTTTATTTTCGTAGCCCTTTTCTCTTACTTTGATAAAATATGCATTTTCGGCAAAACGAGCCGAATCAAATAAAACCGGTTTATTATATTTCTTAGCAACTTCACGAACTTCGCGGAGATTTTGCATAGAAACAGGTTGTCCGCCAGCAGTATTATTAGTAATCGTAACAATAATAAACGGAACATTACCTGCATTTTCAGCAAGGAATCTCTCCAATTTTGTTACATCAACATTTCCTTTAAAAGGAATTTCGAGTTGAGTATTTTTTGCTTCATCAACAGTAAGATCAACGGCAAAAGCTTTACGGGATTCTATATGACCTTTTGTTGTATCGAAATGAGAATTTCCGGGTATATAATCACCTTCATGAACTAAACAAGAAAAAAGAACATTTTCAGCGGCTCTACCTTGGTGAGTCGGGATAACATATTTAAATCCTGTTATTTTAGTTATCATATCTTTCATTTTATAGAAAGAATTAGCACCTGCATAACTTTCATCACCGACCATCATTTCCGCCCATTGGCGGTCACTCATTGCACCGGTTCCCGAATCGGTAATCAAATCAATATATACTTGTTCCGCTTTTAATTGAAAAACGTTATAATTAGCCTCCTTAATCCATTGTTTTCTTTCTTCGAGGGTACTACGTTTAATCGGTTCAATCATCTTAATTTTATAAGACTCTGCAAAAGGTAATTTCATTTATAATTATTTTTAAAGTTAAATTCAATTTTTTTATGCAAAGATATGAAATAATTAAACATTTAGAATTAAAATTTTAGAATTGATATAATGATGTGATCTTTTTTGATAACGCCGAAAAATATTAAATTCCGTAAGTTTTTTAGTATCTTTTCCTGAAAAAGTCTGAATTATAAGAAAATTAACAGACGTAGTAAAAATCATTATTTTGTTCGAATAATTAAATATTTGATTGAAAATAAAAATGCCCTAGACTTAGAAAGTCGAAAAATAATTTTATCTGCTTAAGAAGTTTTACTAGCTTTTCTATTTCTCCCTAGACTTAGAAAGTCTTTATTGTCAAATATTTGTTATCTATATTCACTAAACTTAGAAAGTTTCTTTTATTTTTAAAAAATATTGTGTTTAAGTTTGATTTTTAAAAAAAAGTTTCTAATTTTGTTGCCAAATATAATGCAGAAAAAGGATTTTTTATAGAGATTTAATATATAAAAACATGTATAAGTTCACATGTTTTTAAATATAAATATAAACCTTAAATTTTTATCTTTATGAAAAATTTTTATTCTTTTTTGTTCTTTTTAATTCTGGTAGTATTTTATTCTACTAATGCATATTCCCAACAATATGCGGCTTCTAAACTTATCACAAACAGTGACGGAGTGTCCTATAAACTTGATTATTTAAATACAGCTTCTCCTCAAAAACAGTCTGATGCAGTTGCAGAAAATGTTGAGATAATTTGGTCAAAATCTGAATCCTATTCAATTGGTGAGCATGTGTATTATTCTAAAGAAACCGAAAAAAGTTTTGTTAATTGGGCTTTAAATGATAATCGCGTAGCTCAATACGGAAATACAAATTCCGCTATTTGGGAATTTCCAACTTCATTCGATTTTACAAAAGCTTTTTCAAATAAGGAAGGAAGTTTATACATTGTAACAGATGGAACGGAAATATATGTTCTAGATCCGGTTACCGGAAATCTTCTTTGGGAAAAAAGTATTGCTTCGGGAGTTTCTTATGCTGCGGCTTATCCCGACGGAACAGGTTTTTATTTTAGCGACGGCGATTACAAAGTATATTCTTGTCTGATAAATTCTCAAACACCAGTATGGACAATACAAGCCGAAAATGGTATTGTAGGCATCAATATTTCCGAAGATCATTCTCAAGTAATTATTTGTCTATCGCAACCTGCAACAAAAGCATTAATCATTGATCCTCAAAATGGGAATGTAAAACAAGAATTATACTATTATAATAATTCTCCAACACAAACTCCGGCTTTTAGTGCTAATGGTGAATATTTGGCTATGGCCGATTTTAGTGGTAAAGGTACTTTATACAAGCTGGTAAACGGTACATATGAACAACAATGGCAAACATCTTTACAACATTCAAGTTCATCTTCAACATGGGGAAGTGGCATCGCTATATCAGCTGACGGTTCTACAATTGCATTTGGAACTCTTGGTTTTACAAGTACCGGTTATATGGGTTCAGTATATGCTTTCAACAATTATTCCGGAGAACCTGTATGGTCATTTCATGATTGTGGAGATCAAATATGTTATATTTCCATTACCGATGATGGTAGTTTAATAGCCTGTGCAGGCTATGGTCCGTTGGATCATTCAAGTCCCGATTTGTATATTTTCCGCAAAGAAAGTTCCGAACCAATTTCTACACTTGGCACTTCCGGTTCATTTTCTTATGTAGATATAGCTTCGGACGGTTCAAAAGGAATTACTGCCGGAAAGGGTGTACATGCTCGAGAAATGGGATATGGAGGTCAGGCATATTTTTTTAACCCGGTACCTTCAACATTCGGTAATCTTAGCGGAATTGCAGACCTTATAGGTAACGACGATAATAGCTTAGTTTTAATCACTCTAGAAAACATTGATGATTATTATGCTTATTCTAAAGTTTCCGGTGATTTCGACATAAAATATATACCTGCCGGTACATATTCATTAACTGCTTCTAAACAAGGGTATTATTCACAAACTGTTGAAAATATTGTTATTACTGCCGGTAATACTACTAATATTAATATAGATTTACAACCTGCCGGAGAAGCTGTTAAAAATTTATTTGCCTCTCAAGGCGCATATCCAACTGTTAATCTCAGCTGGAATGAATACGAAGGTTCTTGCATAGGATATAATATTTATAGAAAACAAAACGAAAATGCTCCGTTTACAGATGTTTTTGCATCAGTTGGTGTAAATGAAACCGAATTTATTGATGATACGGCGCTACCTACATTCAATTATTATTATACAGTGACTGCTATTATCACCGCAGACTTGGAAGGTCCTTTTTCAAATACGGCATTGGGCTATACCTTAACATCATTTATTACTAAAGAAATTGATATATATAATACTTCAATAATTCCGAATATTGATGGTGTAATATCTGCCGGAGAATGGGATGATGCTTTTGTTTTCGATGCTTCGGATTTTCTCGGTAGTGACGGATCTTATCAACCAGTAGGAAGTGTTATTATGTACATTAAAGCAGATGAAGATAATTTATATGTTGCCGTTGAAAATAAAAATGATACTCAACTAAGTTCAGGTGATAGAACTGCTTTTTATATTGATGACAATTTTAACGGTGTATATGAAGAATCCGGTAATGATTCGGAAGGAAATTACTGGATAAATTATGGACCTGCAGGAACTTATAGCGTTCAATATCGACCCATTTATAATACCGGTGGTGTTGGTGATACATATACCCTAACCTGTGATGTAGCAGCTTCTGACGCAGTCGGTTACGTTGTTGCGGAATTTACTCTTCCTATAGGCTCGGATGATCATGATATTACACCCGGTAACATGAATAAGAGCAAAGCATACATATATGTCAGAGACGGTGCTTATGGTAATCAAGATGGTCAATGGCCCTATGATAATGCCGAAACATTTGTACCTGTTGGATACGGTATAATGAATTTCTATGCAACAGATGATGTTCCTCCACCACCTGAAAATTTACGTTATAATCCTAGCTATTTTAATTCTCCCGAATTTGTAGCTATTTCTTGGGATATGCCCGAAATAAATGATTTAGATTATTTTAATGTTACTGTTAAAAATGTTAACTCCGGAAATGAGGAAATTATAGAAACGCCAGGGAATCAAATTATTTATAATGTTGAAGATTTAACAACCTATAATGTAACTGTAACAACTGTTGATAAAGCCGGACAAGAATCTGTTGACTCGGAAAATCTTGAAATTATAACAAATTTTATGGGAATAGTTGATTTTGATAAAAGTTCTTTTATCATCTATCCTAATCCTACTAGCAATATTTTAAATATCAAAACAGAAACAAACAAAAATAATATTGTTGAAATATATAATATTTCGGGCAATATTGTTGGAAAATATGAAATGTCAAATAATGCTCTTAATATCGATGTTTCAAAATTATCAAACGGTATTTATTTTATTAAACTTGGAAAGTCTGTTCGGAAGTTTATAAAGCATTAACTAGTAATTAATCTTAGACCATATTTTAAGGAGGTATATATTTTGATGTACCTCCTTTTTATTTATTAAATTGTTTATATCGTATGGATTAATCATATCAAAAATATAAAACTTTCTAAGTCTATAAGACTTGGAAAGTGAAACAAAAATCTTTCTTTTTTCTTAAAAAAGATTCATTCTTTAAATTATATATTTAAATTTGCATGTAAAATAATTGATTATCTACTTAAAAATGAAAATATCCACTACAAAACAAAAAACATATCATAAGGTATATCTTGATTATAGTTTAGATATAATAGAACGACTTGCTTTTACTGAAAAAGAAGTTGTATATATCAAGGAAAAATATTTAACTGATAAAAAGAAACAAATAATTGTTTTAAACAGGTTTGATGAAAAATTGTTTCTCTGTTTATGTCAAAATGATGATTTGGAAAATTTCAGATGTTTGGGGAATGATATTCAGAAGTATATTAATGAAGATAAAAAAACCATTTTTTCTTTTGAAAGTTTTATTGATAATGAAGATTTCTCATTTGCTTTTCTTGAAGGTTTAATTCTCGGCAATTACGCTTTCGACAAATATCTTTCAAAAAAGAAAGAAAAAATCGAACATATTATCATTCTATCTGCTTTTTCTAAAGAAAACACAGTCTTGTTATTAAATCTTTGTGATGCAGTAATTATTGCTCGTGATTTGGTTAATGAACCTGTTACAGCAGTAAATTCAATTATTTTTGCCGAAAAAGTAAAAGAATTAGGTAAAACCGCAGGGTTTAAAGTTGACATCTTTAATAAAACAAAATTAGAAAGTTTGAAATTCGGCGGATTACTCGCTGTAAATAAAGGAAGTATAGATCCTCCTACTTTTTCTATAATGGAATGGAAACCAAGAAATCATATCAACAAAAAACCTTATATATTTGTCGGTAAAGGTGTTACTTATGATTCAGGGGGAATGAATATTAAGACAGACAGATATATGGAAGACATGAAGAGCGACATGGCTGGTGGTGCTGTTGTTGCAGCACTTTTATATATTGTTGCAAAATCAGAATTACCGATTCATGTCATCGGCCTTGTCCCTGCAACTGATAATAGACTTAATGGAAACGCTATGGTCAGCGGAGATATTATTACAATGTTCAATGGAAAGACTGTGGAAATTACTAACACTGATGCGGAGGGACGACTAATTCTTGCCGATGCTTTGAGTTTTGCGGACAAATATTTGCCGGAGCTTATTATTGATATTGCAACCTTAACCGGCGCAGCTTCAAGAGCAATCGGACCTTATGGAATTGTTGCAATGGGTAAAGATTTCGGAAATAATATGTCTTTATTAAATTCTGCCGGCAATCAAGTTTATGAAAGAATTGTAGAATTTCCTTTCTGGGAAGAATACGACAAACTTAACATGTCTGAAATTGCAGATGTTAACAATGTAAGCTCAGGAGGCTATGCAGGAGCTATTACTGCAGGAAAGTTTTTGGCCAATTTTACCGAATCTCCTTATATTCATTTGGATATTGCGGGCCCTGCTTTCATCAAGAAAAGAATGGAATACAGAGTATCCGGAGCTACAGGTTGCGGTGTAAGATTATTATTTACGTTTCTAAAAAATCTTTTAAATAATAATTATTAATTTAAAACCTTTTACTATGAAAAAATTTACCCTAAGTCTTTTATTAATTGCGTTATTTTGCTTTTCAATAAATGCGCAAACTTCATTAACCACAGCTGTCGATTTCGAAACAACAGACTGCCATGGAGAGCCTTTTCACCTCTTTGAAATTTTAGATGGAGGTCAATATGTGTTAATCGATTTCTTTTTCGTTAATTGTGGTCCTTGTCAAACAGTTACGCCTAAAATTGCCCAAGCATACGAACTTTTAGGTTGTAATGCTCATGACATTTTCTTTTTGGAAATATCAAGTATGGATTCGGATGCGGCATGCCTGACATGGGTAGAAACATACGGCATTGAATATCCAACTATAAGCGGTCAGCAAGGCGGTGGAAGTTCAATTTGTAACAATTATGGAATTCCTGCTTATCCGACAATTATTCTCATTGCCCCCGATAGAAGCATTGTTATTCAAGACTTATGGCCGATTTCAGATGCGAATAATATTGTTAATGCTGTGGGTGCATATGGTGTTAACCCTAACGATTGTGACGCTACTTTTGCTCCTCCAACCAATTTAATTTCTTCACTTGATTTCAATGTTGTTGAATTAACTTGGGAAGCACCGGAAGGAAAAAGTGAAGTTACAGGATATAATGTATACAAAGAGAATGAATTAGTGGCAGAAAATATAACAAATACAGAGTTTTCTGAAGAATCGGAAGGAGGAACATTCGAATATTGTGTTACAGCCATTTATTCTGATATAGAATCAGGAGAAATTTGTACTTCTGTAAATGTTATCTTTTGTGATGATGAGATTGATGTAATTCAATTAATCATATGTAAAGATGAAGCGTTAGTTCATATCGAGTGGACGCATGTTTTTAATCAGCATTCCGGAAATTTCCTACATTATAATGTATATCGTGATAATGAAGTTATTATAACAACTACCGATAGTTATTATATAGATATAAATCCTCCTTTAGAAAGTCATATGTATATGATTTCTGCTGTATATTCAGACGGTTGTGAAGCTTTTTCCAATGAAATCGAATGTTATCCAAGTATTATCGGTATAAAAACATATAATTCAACTTTTAATATCTATCCTAATCCTGTTGATGATTATATTAATATTAAATTAAATGACGGCACTTTATCAAATAAATATGTTGAAATATATAATCTTGTAGGAAATTTAGTTTTAAAACAAAAACTTTCAAATACACAAATAAATGTATCGGCACTTTCTCCCGGATTATATATCATCAATGTAAATAATGTGCAACAAAAGTTTATTAAACAATAGATTTATTGAAAAAAATAATTTATATAAAAAATAAAATGAAAAAAATAATTTTAATTTTAATCCCTTGCATAAGCATATTTTTCTTTGCATGCAACAGAGATTTGAAAAACAGTGAGGCTTTTATAGGCGATTATACCGGAGAAGCCACCGCGACCGGAGAGTATACAGCAGTTGACCCTTCAACCGGTGAAAGCATCGTTAATGATATTAATGAAACCGCTGATCTCAATTTTTCCGTTAAACTCGGGGAAGTTGATAATGAAATTGTTTTTTATAATCTGATTAATAATAATACCGAACTTTCTGCTGAAGTAGATGGAAAGGATTTCATTATTAAACCGACAAAAATTATTATGAATATGTTGTTTTATATAATTAATCTTGATGTTTCGGGCAGCGGAACCCTTGTTGATGATAATCTTTCTTTCTCTATTGAAATGAGTGGATCGGGATACGGATTATTAGAAGAATCTTCTACCATTCAGTATACTTCAACAATCACGGGTACGGCAATAAAAAATTAGTAGTAATAAACTCTTTTAATTCTCTGCGAAAGTGTTGATATGATTTCATAAGAAATCGTATCGGCATTTTTTGCCAATTCATCAATTGAAATATTGTTACCGAAAAGTTCCACTTCTTCGCCTTCGGAAATATTTTTTCCGCTAATATCAACGTAACACATATCCATACTTATTCTCCCTATTATCGGAAATCTTTTTCCCGAAATAAAAACTTCCGCCTTATTAGCTAATGACAATTTTAATCCATCGGCATAGCCAATTGGTAAGATAGCAATTTTTGTCTTCTTTTTTGCTTCCCATTCCATGCCGTAACCAATTTTTTCTCCTTTTTCTATTGTTTTAATTTGAGAGATAATAGTTTTCAATCTCAATGCTTGCTCAACATTTAAAATTTCACGAAGTTTTTCATCAGCTCCGTAAAGTCCGATTCCAATACGAACCATATCCATTTGTGCTTCCGGAAATCTTGCAATGCCGGAAGAATTTAATATATGCTTGATGGTTTTATATCCCAAATCTTTTTCAATCTTCGCGGAAACTTCTTTAAATAATTTGATTTGTTTCTTAGTAAATTCATCCATTTTAGGATCATCAGCACAAGCCAAATGTGAAAAAATTGATGCGACTTTTACAAGATTTTTATTTTGTTTGATTTTTTGAATGAGCTCCTCTACTTCATCTTCGGAAAATCCGAGTCTGTGCATTCCGGTATCAATTTTTAAATGAATTTTATATGGTAAATTTTCGTTACCACTATTTTTTAATTCAACACAAATCTGCTCAAAACGTCTAAAACTATAAACTTCCGGCTCAAGTTGATATGCTATCATCTGACGAAGAGCGTTTGTTTCCGGATTCATAATCAAGATCGGATGAGTTATCCCTGCTTCACGAAGTTGAATTCCTTCATCTACAAAAGCTACTGCGATATAATCAACATTGTTTGCCTGCATCAAATCTGCAATTTCAACACTTCCTGCACCATATGAAAAAGCCTTCACAATAGTCAATATTTTTGTTTGAGGTTTAAGCTGGTTTTTAAACTTATCCAAATTGTGTTTTATAGTCTCCATATTAACTTCCAGAACAGTTTCATGTTCTTGTTGTTGAAGCATATTGCTCAGATTTTCAAGTTGAAAATTTCTTGCACCTTTAATCAAAATCGCTTCATTAGAAAATCTTAATGAGTTAATTTTTTTAAAAAATTCTTTTGTGTTTTTAAATGTTTCTATCTTCTTATTAAAAAGATATCTATACGTTTTTAACGTTTCACCTATTAAAATTGCTCTGTCAATCGGCTTATTATTAATAATATCAGCAACTTGTAAATATATCTGGTATTCAATTGCTTCATCTTTTATAGGAGCAAAATCTGAAATAATTATTGTTTTCTTATTAAATCTACTCTGTTGCACAAGAGTATCAATTGCTATTGCAAAAGAATTAATATCCAAACTATAACTATCATTCAGAATAATGCAATTATTCAATCCCTTTTTTATCTCAAGCCTCATTTCAACCTGTGCCAATGCAGCAATTTGCTTTTTAAAATCATTTGGATCATAACCTAAGACTTTTAAAACAGTAATACAATGACCGAGATTTTCTAGAGATGCTTCATTTTTAAATTCATTCGGAAGTTTTACATCTTTAAGAAATCTTACAATTTCTTTCATCTTCCATGTTATTAAGAGTTTATCCGGATAACACCTGTCTATCATTTGTAATAATTCTTCATCATCGGCTCTAAAAATTATTTTTTTCGATTCCTGAAAGAGCTGAATCTTTTCTTTAATTATATCTTTTTTGTTTTCGAAATTTTCCGAATGTGCCTGTCCTATATTCGTTAAGATTCCTATTTCCGGAGAAATTACGGAATTTAATTTTTCCATTTCATGATGTTGCGAAATTCCGGCTTCAATTATTCCTATGTCGCTGTCTCTTTCCATTTTGAGAATAGAAAGCGGTACGCCTATCTGGGAGTTATAGCTTTTCGGACTTCTAGATATTTTAAGTTTCGGAGACAATAATTGCCATAACCATTCCTTAACGATCGTTTTTCCATTGCTTCCCGTAATTCCAATAATCGGATAAGTCAGTGATTTTCTATAATTTGTCGCCAATTGCTGTAAAGCGGTAACAGTATTATTTACCAAAATTAAATTACAATTTCCGAAATCAGTTTTTTCACTCATTGCTTTATTAAGAGTAATAAAATCAATAGAGGAAATTAAAAAATTGCGTACACCTTTTGTCACAAGTTCGGGAATATAATTATGACCGTTGTTTCTTTCCGTTTTAATTGCAACAAAGAGGACATTCTTTGTTTTGCCGATTTGCCTGCTGTCAATTAAAATTTCAGTAACGATTTGTTCTTCTTTCGATGAAGAAATAAGTTTTCCCGAAGTTATTTTCAAGATTTCTTCAATTGTAAATGAGGCACTATTCATACAAAGTCAAATATTTTGATTTAATTTGCAAAATAAAAAAATTTTTATGATAGAAACAACACCTTTAATTGAAACCGGAATTCTTGTTGCGGTCATTCCGCAAAAAAATACTTTTGCAGAAGTCAAAGAATATCTCGATGAATTATCTTTTTTATACGAAACGGCTGGCGGACAAGAAATTGGAAGAGTGTATCAAAAAGTTGAATTTCCTAATCCGAAAACCTATGTCGGTAAAGGAAAATTGGAAGAAATTAAAAATCTTTGTATTGAAAAAGAAGCAAATACTGTTGTTTTTGACGATGAACTAAGTCCTTCGCAACTAAGAAATCTTGAAGACTTTTTGAAATGTAAAATTTTAGACAGGACAAGTTTAATATTAGATATTTTTGCTAAAAATGCACATACGGCTCATTCAAAAGTTCAGGTTGAGCTTGCACAATGTCAATATATGTTGCCCCGATTGACCGGTTTATGGACTCACTTGGAACGTCAGCGTGGCGGTATCGGAATGCGTGGGCCGGGTGAAACAGAAATTGAAACCGATAGGCGTATTATCCGAAATAAAATTTCTCAATATAAAGAGGAATTAAAGAAAATCGATATGCAGAAATCAATTCAACGGGGAAATCGTGGAACAATGAAACGTATAGCCTTGGTTGGATATACAAACGTAGGGAAGTCAACAATTTTGAATTTACTTGCAGGTACCAATGTTCTTGCCGAAAACAAACTTTTCGCAACTTTAGATACTACAGTCAGAAAGATTGTCATAAACAGTCAGCCTTATCTTATTTCGGATACCGTCGGATTTATCAGAAAATTACCAACAACTCTTATTGAGTCTTTCAAATCTACACTTGATGAAACACGCGAAGCGGATCTGCTTCTCCACGTTGTTGATATTTCGCATCCTAATTATGAACAGCAAATTGAAGTTGTAAAAAATACTTTGATGGAAATAGGTGCGGCAGATAAACCTGTGATTTATGTATTTAACAAGATTGATGCGTTGAAAGAAGCAGAAAAACCCGATGTACCGGATTATCCCGAATTACTAGACTTAGAAAGTGGAGAGAATGTGGAAGTTATAGAGCAAGAAAAGGATACCCATTCTCTAGAATATTTAAAAAAACTATGGATTGGAAAGAAAAATACTCCTTCGGTTTTCATTTCGGCAAAAAATAAGGAAAATATTAACGAGTTGAAAGAAGCAATTGTGAAAGTCTTGTGATTTTGGAGGAAATTTCATTTTTATAGTTTATCAGGGATAAAACTAATAAAATGTATTCTTAATAAAATTGTTTTTTATACTTTCTAAGTTTAATGCTATTTATACGGAATAAATAACAATTAATAATGAAGACTTTCTAAGTCTAGGGAAAAATTAAAAAGTCAATACAAATCCTATTCCGTTTGATGTCATTCCTAATTCCATACCAATAACAGGTTTTTCTATTTCTTCTAATGTATTATTGTAAATACTTACACCTTTATTTACATTTTTGCCAGCAGTAGTAACAAAAGGAATAGTAAATCCAATAAATCCGATACATGTACCAAATAATATCCATGTTATTTTTTCCATCCCAAAAATTAAATTGCCCAAACCATAACCTAAACAAAACCCTCCTATAGATGCAAAAACATTTGCCGTAATATTCAGTTTTTTTGCTTTTATTATGTATTTGTATGCTTCTTGATTATTAACCGTTATCCCTAACATTTGATTTATTGACAAGTGTATATTGTTTTGATAATATAAAGATTTGTTTTTATTCTGAATTATTGTTATCGGTTTTGCCTCGGGTTGATAAACAATTACCTCTTGACTTTTGCAATTAATTGCTGTCAGTATTATTACAGCTAATAATAACAGTTTTTGCATTATTACTACGTTTAATATATATTAAATAAATTCATTTCTCATCTTCGCAACTTTATTCCGTTGTTGTTCAATATATTCTTGATATTTTATATATTCAATTCCTTCCGACTTTTCAACCCTGTGTTGTAATGCTTTATTTAATTTTTCAATTTCTTTTATCAATTCATAAGAAGATTCGTTAATATAATTCTCTTTGAATTTTTTCCAAATATAATCAATCGCCACATTATTAAGATGTAACATATCCTCCGAATAAAATCTGTAATCACGTAAATCATCCATAATAATTTCATAAGCAGGAAAATAAAATACATCTTCATTAGAGCTGCAAACTTCATCTACTGCAATAATTAATGTCGATTTACTTCTTTGATTTTCAACAGCTCCATTTTTCCAATGTCTGATCGGACTAATAGTCAAAATAATTTGTAAATCTTCTTTTAAGTTTCGAATATAATTTATGATTCTGTTTAATGATTCAACAGTTTCATCTAAACTTAATCTTCTTTGATAAAATTGATTTGAGGGGAATTTGTGACAGTTACCTACAGGATAATCATTATCTATATTAAAATATACTATTGATGTTCCAAGAGTTAGAAAAATATAATCAGCATTACAAATAAAATCATGGGCTTCGAGTATTGATGAATTAATTTTCATTAAACTTCGTGCTGCTTCAAAATCGGAAAATATTCCATGATGATTAAAACTTAACCATTTATCATTAAAAAAAACTAAATCATTATGTTTGTATTGTTTTTCTTCGGAAATTTCCTTAATCATCGTTTCAATCGAATACGGATTATATAAAATTCCATACGGATTAACAAGCGTATTAAATTGAAGTTGCGTCAAAATATTTCCGATATTTTCACTGAAGCAGGAGCCTATCAATAAAATATTGTCGTTATATGAAATATTTAATTTTTTATCAATTGGAAATGTTGTTCGAAATTCATTTGTCATATGTTTAATTGATTTTTTGCATTAAACCATTTCAATTCAAGTATTTTATATGAGTACCTCGAATATAAATAAGCTGCATTCGGGCATTTTCTGTTATGAATTTTAATGTCGGCATTTTGAGAAATAAATCCGAAAACCTCATCACCCGGATTTACTTCACAACAACCCGCAAAAACGCCTTTAACTCTTGTTTCATCTTCAACCATAACAAGATACATGTTATGCGCAGATTTACTTTTAGTCTGAATTGTTTCTTTCTTTCCCTCGGACAGCTCCTTCATATTGTCGAGAAACCTTTTAACTTTTTGAGGACTAAGTCTCTCAGTCGCAATATCATGATATAAATCATTTCCAAATTTATAATCGAAATAATTTATAATTTCATTAATTACCTCAACAAAATCATATTTCCAATTCTTTATCTTTCTTTTAAGAATATCTTTTCCAAGCTCAACAAGTCGTTCATATTCTTCATTTAATGATTTTCTTATTTGATATTTTGCCTTAGTTGTTGTTGCTATCTTTAACCATTCAACTGTAGGTTTCTGGGTTTTTAACGTCCGAATAAAAATTGTATCACCATTTTGAAGCTTATAGGCCTTATCAACATTTTTATTGTTGATTATGCCGCCAACACATTTATTTCCTATTTCGGAATGAATTTCATAAGCAAAATCAAGTAAAGTTGCACCGGCATTGAATCTTTTAATTTGTTTATTCGGCGTAAAAACAAAAATTTCATCAATTAAGGATTCCGGTTTCATATTTTCGAGGATTTCCGCAAGAGCAAGCTTATCATTTTCAAGAACTTCTCTGATATCCTCCAGCCATTTCTCCAAAGAGGTTGTTTTGGTTTTATCTTTATAAGACCAATGTGCTGCGGGACCATATTCAGCAACTTTATCCATTCTCTTCGATCTGATTTGAACTTCAACCCAAGTGCTGTTTTTACTTTGTACCGTTGTATGAAGAGATTCATATCCATTTTCTCGAGGAATGCTTATCCAGTCTCGCGTGCGAGAAACCATAGGAGTATAAACATCTGTTATTGCAGCGTAAATCTGCCAACATAAAAGTTTTTCATCATTAAAATCAGAATCAAAAACAATTCTAATAGCATAAATATCATGTATATTTTCAATTGAAATATTCTGATTATTAATCTTTTTCCAAATAGAAAAGGGTGATTTTATCCTACTCTTTATTTCAAAAGGAATATTAATTTCTTTTAGTAAATCTTCTATCGGCTTAATAAAATCCGACAAAAAGTTTTTATCCTTTTCAATTATCTCATCAAGCTTGTTCTTAATTTCTTCATAATCAACCTTATTAGTATGCTTAAATGATCTCGTACTTAATTCCGTATAAATATTATACAAACCCATTCTATGTGCCAGCGGAGCATAAAGATACATTGCTTCAATACTAATTTTCTTTTGATAATCATTATTAAAACAAATTATCTCACGCATAGTAATAAGCCTGTCTATCAATACTATCATCACAACTCTAATATCAACGGAAACGTTAATTAAAAGTTTTCTGAAATATTCGGCTTTCGCTTCTACATCAATAAAATCGAGCTCGGTTATTTTTTGAATATTTTTGATAAACCCGATTGTCTCCGAAGACAATCTTTTTAAAAGACTGTGATTCTGATAATCTTCAGGAATTTGATTTCGCGCCAACAGAGTAGCAATAACAGAGTCAATATCAAGGTTTAATTCTCTAAGAACAATTATTGTTACTTTCAGATTATGTTGGTATATATTGAACCCATCTAATATATGCGGAGTCACTACATTACTTAGCTTTTCTTCGGCATAATCATTTATCTCTAATAAAAGATTATAATCACTTTCGGAAAAACGTGCTTTTCCTTCACTAAACAATATTTCTTTAAGCTCAGTTAATGACTTCATGAAAATAATTTGTTGATAAATAAGACTTTCTAAGTCTAGAGAATTTTGTTAAACTTAGAAAGTATCATTCATTTTAAATTCAATATTACTCTAAGAATTTTTCTTAGACCAAGTATCTTTCAATCCGACAGTTTTATTAAAAATCAGATTTTCATTATCAGCATATTTATCCAAACAAAAATATCCTAATCTTTGGAACTGATATCCGATTCCTTTTTTTGCATTTGCTAAAGACGGTTCCAACTTACAATTATTTTTTACTGTAATAGATTCCGGATTTAAAAATTCAAGATAATCGATGTCCTTATGACCATCCGGGTTAGGATCGTTGAATAATCTGTCATAAATTCTAACTTCAGCATTTATAGCATGTTTAGCCGAAACCCAATGTAAAGTTCCTTTAACTTTCCTATTCGACTGAGGTGCACCGCTACGAGTTTCGGAATCATAATCACAATGAATTGCAATAATTTTTCCTTTTGAATCTTTTTTTACTGAAGTGCATTTAATGATATAAGCACTTTTTAGACGAACTTCGTTTCCAGGACTTAGTCTGAAGAATTTTTTGGGAGGATCTTCCATAAAGTCTTCTCTTTCGATGTAAAGTTCATTACTAAAGGGAATGTTTCTTGTTCCCGCATTAGGATCTTCAGGATTGTTTTCCGTTGAGAAATATTCAGTTTTTCCTTCCGGATAATTATCTATTATCAGTTTAACCGGATCTATGACAGCCATAACACGCGGAGCTTTTTTATTAAGATCCTCACGAATCATAAACTCAAGCAATTCCATCTCTATAACGTTTTCCCTTTTTGCAATTCCTACTTTTTCATGAAAAGTGCGAATTGATTCAGGCGTATAACCCCTTCTTCGTAAACCTGAAATGGTTGGCATTCGGGGATCATCCCAACTATCAACATAATTTTTCTTAACAAGCTCCAGAAGTTTACGTTTACTCATGACCGTATAACTCAAGTTAAAACGTGCGAATTCGCGTTGTTTATTACGGATTTTTCCGGGAGTATAAACCTGATCCAAGAACCAATCGTAAAGCGGTCTATGTACTTCAAACTCAAGAGTACATAATGAATGAGTAATTCCTTCTATATAATCGCTCTGGCCATGTGCCCAATCATACATGGGATATATGCACCATTTGTTACCGGTTCTATTATGCTTAACATGCATTATTCTATACATAATTGGATCTCGCATATGCATGTTGGGCGATTTCATGTCAATCTTTGCTCTCAAAACTTTTTCACCATCATTAAATTCACCCGTTTTCATTCTTCTAAATAAATCCAGATTTTCTTCAACAGATCTGTTTCTGTACGGACTTTCAATTCCCGGTTCTGTTGGCGTTGTACGTTGTTGATTAATAATCTCTGCAGATTGGTCATCAACATAAGCTTTTCCATTTTTTATCAACAACTCAGCCCAATCATACAATTGATCAAAATAATCAGAAGCATAATATTCTCTATCCTCCCAGTCGAAACCAAGCCATTTAATATCTTCTTTTATAGATTCTACATATTCTTCTTCTTCCTTTGAAGGATTGGTATCATCAAATCTTAAATTTGTTTTGCCCTTATATTTTTTAGCAAGTCCGAAGTTAAGGCAAATAGCTTTAGCATGGCCAATATGGAGGTAGCCATTAGGTTCCGGTGGAAATCTGGTAAGTATTGTATTATTATATTCCGGTTTTTGTAAATCTTCTTCGATAATTTGTTCTAAGAAATTCAGCGGTTTATGTTCGTTGTTTTCCATATATATAAAATTTAATACAAATGCAAAGATAGAAAACTATTAAAAATTAAAAATTAAAAATTAAAAATTAAAATGACTATTTTGATAACAAGGGAATTAAAAAGAAACTCTAATGTTTTACAGAATCTTCAAGTTTATATATTTTTATTCTCCTAGACTTAGAAAGTCTTAAAAAATCTATATTATAAAATATGATATTCTTTTAATTCTTTTATTAAGTTTTTCTCCTGTCCCAGACAATAATAATCAACTAACTTATGGAATTCTTTACTATGGTTTTTATGAACTGTATGACAAAGTTCATGAATTATTACATAATCTATTAGATTTTCCGGCAACATTACTAGATATTTACTCAAGTTAATATTATTTTTTCCGGAGCAACTCCCCCATCGTGTTTTCGCACTTGTTATTTTTACGGAATTATATTCTAACTTTACTTCCAGAGAAATTTCTCTAATTCTATCTAATAAATAATTATTTGCAACAACAGATAATAATTTATCCAAACATTTTCTAATCTGTTCCTGTGATGAGGTTTTATTAATATCTATATGCTCAGGAAAAGTTATTGTCATTTCCGTCATATTTTCAACCTTAAAACTAATGATATTTTTTTGTTCATTTTGAGAAATAATATTCAAACTTACTTTATCATTGTATTGTTTTAATCCATATAAATAAACTGTTTTTTTGCTAAGTCTGCTTTTAGAATTTATAATCCAATTTTTTTTTGATAAAACAAATTTTTCAGCTTGCTTTATAGTTCCAAACAGCGGAATCGTAACATGTATCTCTTCACGCGAATTTACTTTGATGCGATAGCTTCTTGCTTTGTTGTTTTTTTTATATAAAACACTACCTATTTCAGGATAATTTCTCTCCTCCATCATGAAAGCAAAAGTAATAAATTTTTATGTTTGAAAAATTATTTGAAACTTACAGATTGTTTTTACTTTCTAAGTCTTAAGAAAAATATTATATCAATAAATGTTGTAACCAAAATTGTTTTTATCACCTTCTAAGTCTATAAACTTTTAAAGTAGAACAAAAAAGAGATTTTCACTATAACTCCATCAATTACAAAAAACTCTCAACTCTTAATTCTCAATTCTCAACTATTTACTATCTTTGCCGCATGATTAAACATGAAGATTTTTTCAAGAATTTAGTAGCTCACTGCAAAGAGTATGGCTTTATCTTTCAATCGAGTGAGATATATGACGGGCTTAGTGCCGTGTATGATTACGGTCAGATGGGCGTGGAGTTAAAAAACAATATCAAGCAATATTGGTGGAAATCTATGGTTCAATATAATGAAAATATTGTTGGTATTGATTCCGCAATCTTTATGCATCCGACAGTTTGGAAGGCTTCCGGACACGTTGATGCTTTCAATGATCCGCTAATCGATAATAAAGATTCTAAAAAACGTTATCGTGCAGATGTTCTTATTGAAGATCATATAGCTAAAATCGAAGGAAAAATCGAAAAGGAAGTAGAAAAAGCACGTAAACGTTTCGGTGATTCTTTTAATGAAGAACAGTTTATCTCAACTAATGAGAAAGTTTTGAAATATAATGAAGATATTAAAAATATTTCAAAACGTTTGGCAACTGCTTTAGAAAACAATGACTTGGCAGACGTTAAACAAATTATCATTGACCTTGAAATTGTTTGTCCTATTTCAGGTTCTAAAAATTGGACGGATGTTCGCCAGTTTAATTTGATGTTTTCTTCCCAAATGGGTTCAGTTAATGAAGATACTTCCACAATTTATCTGCGTCCGGAAACGGCTCAAGGTATTTTTGTCAATTTTCTTAATGTACAAAAGACAGGAAGAATGAAAATTCCTTTCGGAATTGCACAGATAGGCAAGGCTTTTAGAAATGAAATCGTGGCCCGTCAATTTATTTTCCGTATGAGAGAATTCGAACAAATGGAAATGCAGTTTTTCGTACGTCCCGGAACAGAACTCGAATGGTTCAAATATTGGAAAGATGAAAGAATAAAGTGGCATAACGCTCTCGGAATGGGTAATGAGAATTATCGTTTTCATGATCATGAAAAGTTAGCTCACTATGCAAATGCAGCAACAGACATCGAATATAATTTTCCTTTCGGGTTTAAAGAACTTGAAGGCATTCATTCTCGTACTGATTTCGATTTGAAAGCTCACATCGAACATTCAGGTAAAAAATTGCAGTATTTTGATTATGAGCTTAATGAAAATTACGTTCCATATGTTATTGAAACATCTATCGGTCTTGATCGAATGTTTTTGTCTGTTGTTTCTTTTGCTTATAACGAAGAAACATTGGAAGACGGTTCCATTCGGTCTGTAATGAAAATCCCGCCTATTCTTGCTCCAATTAAAGCTGCTATTCTGCCTTTAACAAAAAAAGATGGTTTAGCAGAAAAGGCAAGAGAAATTATGGATAAACTAAAATATGATTACATGTGTCAATACGATGAAAAAGATGCCATTGGAAAACGTTATCGCCGCCAAGATGCCATCGGTACTCCTTATTGTATTACCGTCGATTATCAAACTTTGGAAGATAATACTGTAACTATAAGAGAACGAGACACAATGACTCAAGAACGAATTAATATTTCTGAGATTTCCCAAATTATACAAACTCGCATTAAAATTAACTAAAAAAATATTTAAGATGAAAATAATTAAATCAATTACTTGTGCTTTAGTGTTATTGATAACTCTAACTTCTTGTGGTAAAAAAACCGACGAGCAAATCATAACGAATAACGTTAAAAGTTTTGCAAAGGCATTGTATTCCGGTGATTTCAAAAAAGCTGCAAAATATTGCACTAAAGATGCGGCAGAATCTATTATTATGATAGAAGGTTTGATAACAGAAGATATGCTTAAGGATATGAAAAAAACTAATCCTTCTGTAGAAATAATAGAAATTTCTATCGACGAACTTAGTCTTACTGCTCGTGTAAAATGTATAATAAAAGGGGCATACGACTTAAATTCAAAAACCGGAATCAGTCCTGATGAAATTCCTACTTCTTTTATTTTATATAAAGAAGAAAAGAAATGGTTAATAAATTAATTTCGATTACTATATATTGTTTAATCAACATATTATAATTTATGAATGATAAATTGTTCACTCAATTCCCCCCTATTTCTACTCAAGAATGGGAAGATTTGATATTAAAAGATTTAAAGGGTGCCGATTATGAGAAAAAGTTGGTTTGGAAAACTAACGAAAACATCTCTGTCCAACCTTATTATAGAGAAGAAGATTTAGAAAGTGCTTTTCAACTTTCAAAAAACGGCACTTTCCCCTATCGTAAAATGAATGATTCCAATTGGAAAGTACGACAAGATTTTTTTGTTAATGATGATCTGTCGAATATTAACGAACAAATTCATACCGCAATTAACAATGGCGTAACTTCAATCGGCTTAAATATTACAGACTTAGAAAGTCTTGATAAAGAGTATCTCTATAAACTTTTAAGGGGAGTTTGTCCGGAAATGACAGAAATAAATTTCATCTGTAATGATAATGTATTAAAACTTCTCGGTTTAATTAAAGATTTTTTTACGGATGAAAAATTAATTGCTGAAAGAATTTATATAAATATTGAATTTGATCCTTTTGAAAAATTCATCACCGAAGGAAAAAGTTCTCTCGAAGGTATTGAAACCCTCCGTTTGCTAATTTTAAATAGCGGTTTCGCACCTAATATGCGTGTCGGAGTTATTAATGCCGGACTTTTTGCAAATTGCGGTGCAAGTATTGTCGAAGAAATTGCTTTTGGAATTAGTGAATTTGCCGATCTACTTGATTATCTCACCGAAGCCGGATTAACAATTGATGAAATCGCTAAGAGATTAAAATTCAAGACTAGTATTGGATCAAATTATTTTATGGAAATAGCAAAAATAAGGGCTATTCGTTTCATTTGGACAAAAATTGTTGAAGCTTACGAACCGACAAATATTGATAATTGTAATATTTATCTTCATGCCGAAACTTCTTCTTGGAACAAAACTTTGTATGATCCGTATGTGAATATGTTGAGAACAACAACAGAATCAATGTCTTCAATTTTAGGAGGAATTGATTCTCTAAATATTCTTCCTTTCAATTTTATTACAATGCAAAATGATGATTTTGCGTTTAGAATTGCCCGTAATCAACAACTTCTTCTTAAAGAGGAATCTAATTTTGATAAAGTTGCTGACCCGGCTGCCGGTTCTTATTATATCGAAAATTTAACTTCTCAAATAATTAACCGTACTTGGGAACAGTTTTTAATGATTATTGAAAAACACGGATTTATTAATTGTTTCAAAAATAATTTTATTCAAGATATTATTTCCGAATCTTCTACCAAAAGGGATAATGCTATTGCAACCAGAAAAGAAAATTTTGTAGGAGTAAATCAATTTCCTAATATTACTGAAACTATTGATTTCGAATTAAAAGACAACGAAGAAACTCCGGAAATACCATCATGTTGTGCAGGTGAAGAATCTGACAGTTTTAAAACTTTACAAACATATAGGGGGCCGGAAGCTTTTGAAAGACTTCGTTTAAAAACAGAACTTTTTACAAAAGAAACCGGACACAGGCCTACTGTTTTCTTGTTTACTTATGGAAACCTTGCTATGAGAATAGCTCGTGCCGGATTTGCTTCCAATTTCTTTGGTTGTGCCGGTTATGAAATTATAAATAATAACGGATTTACTTCTGTGGAAGTAGGAGTTGCCGCTGCTAAGGCTTCTAATGCAGATATTGTAGTTATTTGTAGTGCCGATGAAGAATATGAAGTAATTGCTCCTGAAATTTATAACGGACTAAAAGATGATGCAATAATAGTTATTGCCGGCAATCCGAAGGACTCAATGGATAAATTAACTTCTATAGGAATTAAACATTTTATTCATGTTAAAACCAATCTTTTGGAAAGTCTTGAGTATTTTCAGGATATAATTCTTAATTACTAAATTTTTTTGTTATGCAACCGAAATATAAGAATATAAATATTAGCAATGTTGAAGAAAATAAAGCTGTTAATAATTCCGGAACTTCTTGGATTACAGATGAACATATAGAAATAAAAAAGGAATTTTCGAAAAAAGATCTTGATAATATGGAGCATTTGCATTATGCTGCCGGATTGCCTCCTTTCTTGAGGGGTCCCTACTCTACTATGTATGTAATGCAACCTTGGACAATTCGTCAATATGCCGGATTTTCAACAGCTGAAGAATCAAATGCTTTTTATCGTAGAAACTTAGCAGCCGGACAAAAAGGCTTGTCTATAGCTTTCGATTTGGCAACTCACAGAGGTTATGATTCCGATCATCCGCGTGTTATCGGAGATGTAGGTAAAGCAGGAGTAGCCGTCGATTCTATTCTGGATATGAAAATTTTATTCGACCAAATTCCTTTGGATAAAATGTCTGTATCAATGACGATGAACGGCGCTGTTCTTCCAATTTTGGCTTTTTATATTGTTGCCGGTCTGGAACAAGGTGTTTCCTATGAACAGATGCAAGGCACTATTCAAAATGATATTTTGAAAGAATTCATGGTAAGAAATACTTACATTTATCCACCGGCCCCATCTATGAGAATTATTGGCGATATTTTTCAGTTTACTGCCCAAAAAATGCCTAAATTCAACAGCATAAGTATTTCCGGTTATCACATGCAAGAAGCCGGCGCAACTGCCGATATCGAATTAGCTTATACTTTAGCAGACGGTTTAGAATATCTAAGAACGGGTGTTAACTCAGGAATGAATATTGATGATTTTGCTCCCCGTCTTTCTTTCTTTTGGGGTATAGGAATGAATCATTTTACTGAAATTGCGAAAATGCGAGCAGCAAGAATGTTATGGGCAAAAATTGTAAAAGAGTTTAATCCCAAAAATCCTAAGTCGATGGCTCTCAGAACTCACAGTCAAACTTCGGGTTGGAGTTTAACAGAGCAAGATCCTTTCAACAATGTTGCTCGTACTTGTATTGAGGCAATGGGTGCCGTATTGGGACATACTCAATCTCTTCATACTAATGCCCTTGATGAAGCTATTGCATTACCTACAGATTTTAGTGCAAGAATTGCAAGAAATACACAATTATATCTTCAAGAAGAAACCAATATTTGTCGTTCAGTTGATCCTTGGGCAGGTTCCTATTACGTTGAGTATCTAACACATCAAATTGCTCACAAAGCTTGGGATCTTATTCAGGAAGTTGAAAAACTCGGCGGAATGGCTAAAGCTATTGAAACCGGAATTCCTAAAATGCGCATTGAGGAAGCTGCTGCCCGTAAACAAGCCAAAATTGATACGGCACAAACCACAATCGTTGGTGTTAATAAATATCGTCTCGAAAAAGAAGCTCCTATTGAAACTCTTGAAGTTGATAATACAGCAGTTCGTGAAGCACAACTTCGCAGACTGGAAGAGTTAAAAACAAACAGAAATAATGAAGAGGTAAAAATTGCTTTGGATGCAATTACAAAATGTTGTGAAACCGGAGAAGGCAATTTACTTGAACTTAGTATTGTTGCGGCTCAAAAGAGAGCTTCATTAGGAGAAATTTCAGATGCTTGTGAAAAAGTTTTTGGTAGATATAAAGCTGTGATACATTCAATTTCAGGCGTTTATTCTTCAGAGTCTAAGGATGACGCACAATTTAAGAAAGCTCAGGAACTTGCAGATAAGTTTGCAAAATTGGTAGGTCGCCAACCAAGAATTATGGTTGCCAAGATGGGTCAAGACGGACATGACAGAGGTGCGAAAGTCGTTTCAACCGGATATGCAGATATTGGTTTTGATGTTGATATGGGACCTCTTTTCCAAACGCCGGAGGAAGCAGCTCGTCAAGCTGTGGAAAATGATGTTCATGTTCTTGGTGTTTCGAGTTTGGCTGCCGGACATAAAACTCTTGTCCCAAAAGTTATTGAAGAACTCGAAAAATTAGGCAGAGGCGATATTATGGTAATTGTCGGAGGTGTTATTCCTCCGCAAGACTATCAATGTTTATATGATGCCGGAGCTGCTGCAATTTTTGGTCCAGGTACTAAAATTACTGATGCCGGTATTAAGATTTTAGAATTACTATTAGAAGCGTATAGTTAATGAAAGACAATGGAAGCAAAAACCATTTCCATTGTTTTTTACAAAGAAATATTGCTCATTAATAAAATTTTATTATCTTTGCATTCCATTTAGGTGTCGTGGCCGAGTGGTTAGGCAGCGGTCTGCAAAACCGCCTACAGCAGTTCGAATCTGCTCGTCACCTCTTCCCGTTTAATTATTTCTATATTTGTAATATAAAAACAAATCGCAGCTTACTAATAGTGCATTAAAAATATACAAATACATTACTAAATCATAATTATAAAGAATTTTGTGGATAACTCCCATAATATATCCTATAATTATAATAATCATAAATGCCGGACTTTTTCCTGTAACTTTTTTTGTTTTAAGTGTTTTGGCAATAGATACGGGCCAGCTGAAAGCAAAACACATTAACATTAATATTTCAAAAATACTATAATTCATTTTTTTTCTTTTCAGTAAATTGTTTTGAAAAACTTTGTTTCGCGAATTCCGGTAATTCTCTCTGATTACCCCAAGGTTTTCTCATCATTCTTTTATACTTCAATCTTTTAAAAGCATAATTCATACCATTCATTCGCCCTCTTTTTAATGTTTTATTATACAACGTTTTAATTATCTTATCATCTGATAAAGAATGAATTTCCCTTTTTACAATTTCATTTCGCGTATTTATAATAATATTATTAATATCAATATTAACAGGACAAACTGTGGAACATTTTCCACATAAAGTAGAAGTATAAGGCAAATGTTTAAAATTCTTCATTGATTCAATAAAAGGCGATGCAATAGTTCCGTAGGGCCCGGGGAAAGCATTTGCGTAAGCATAACCTCCAACTTTTTTACATACAGGACAAACATTGGAACAAGCACCGCATTTTACACATCTTAATACACTTCTTAATTTGCTGTTTTTCAATAATTCCGTTCTATTATTATTAACAAGAATTACATATAAATTTTTATCTTTTTCTTTTGTAGGTGTAATAATTGTTCCGAATGTCATCATTTTTTGTCCAGTGGAAAAAGACGATAATAAAGGAAAAACCACATCCAGATCCCTAACCTGTCCGTATAATTTATCAATTCCTGCCACAATTATATGTGTCTTTGCTGTACTTATAGATCTTAAAATATTTCCTTCATTTTCAATAACCACTAAAGATCCCGTCTCCGCAATAACTGCATTTGCTCCACTAATTACCGTATCAGCATCCAAAATTTTTTCTCTTATTTTTTCGGAAATAAAGTGTGTAATTCCCTCATTAGTGAGAACATTATCTTCAACAGTATATTTTTCTTTTATTATTTCTAAAATTTCTTCTAAGTTATACTCTACAGTTGATAAAACAATATGAGACGATTTTGTTCTTACAATCTTTTCTATATGTTCGGCAATATTTGTAAAAGTAATATCTTCAACTTTTTTATTTATTGATTCTCTTAGATTTATTTCTTCAAGAGTACTGCTTTTTGATAGCAAAACTTTTTTTGATTGTTCTTCTTTTATTATTTTTAATATAATATCCAATACATCTTTTGTATTAGGAACAATAAATAATTTTCCTCCATTTGAAATAAAATTTTTTTCAAATTTACTTATTACGCTATTAAGATTGTATAAATTTTTTTCCTTAATAGAAACTAACTTTGCTTTTGCCGTATTAATATCAGAAAATTGGGAAATTGCATAATTTTTTCCCTTTTCCCATCTATTTAAATTGTTAATAATAGACTTATTAATTTCGATATTAATATTATTCTCCTCCGACGAATAATCAACAAAAGTCATTGTTTCCATTAAAGTAATATTTTATTAATTTTATCTATTCTTTCTTTATGTCTTCCCCCTTCAAAATCTGTTTTTAAGAAAGTACAAACTATTTTTTCTGCTTCATCTTCGGAAATAAATCTCGCCGGAAGAGACAAAACATTAGCATCATTGTGTTTTCTTGCGAATTGTGCAATAATTTCACTCCAGCAAAGAGCAGCTCTAACATTCGGATATTTATTAGCTGTCATAGAAACACCATTTCCGGAACCACATAAAATAATTCCATGTTCAATTTCGCCTTTATTTATTTCGGAAGCTAATGGATGAATATAATCAGGATAATCTACACTTTCTTCACTATTTGTTCCAAAATCATTTACTGCATAACCATTCTTAAGAAGAAATTTTTTTACAGATTCTTTCATTGCAAAACCAGCATGGTCACTTGCCATTCCTATAATATTATTTTTTTTCATAAAAATTTTTTACAAAGATAATATGTTTTTTATCAATTTGTTGTGATGAAAGAAAAAAATACAACTTTCTAAGTTTATAGAAAATTTTTCACTTGTTAAATCAATGTTAATTTTTACACAATTTTCTGTTAATATTTTTTTTTATTTGTTTAAAAATATTTCATTTATAAGTTATCATCAATTTTCGCTGTCAAAAGTTATTATATAAATATAATTTTCAACTGTTAGCAAAATATACGTCTATTATCAATATATTTTGTTAATAATAAAACTATATTTATAAAACTCTTATTTAAAATAAAGTATGTTCATTGAATATTTTTATTTTGAACAAAATACATTTTTTTTTTGTTAATAAATAAATTATCAACAAAATTCACAACATCATCATTAAACAAATCATTTTCTTTTTAAAATAAAAATATTTTTAATAATGATAGATTGTTAATTTCCATTTTGATTAAATAAATAACTTTGCAAAAATAATTCTAAACATGAAATATAAATCTTTTTTGTTTTTCATTTATATGTTTACTTGCGTTCATTTGTTTTCTCAGGAAAATATTGAATATAAAAAGTTCTATTATAATAACGGAACTTTGTCAAGCGAAGGAACTTTAACAGATGGTAAACCAGATGGGTACTGGAAATCATATTACAACACAGGTATTTTAAAATCTGAAGGAAATAGAGTTGATTTTGTTTTAGACGGTATATGGAAATTTTATTCTGAAGATGAAAAATTAAATTTGTCTATTGAATATAGAAATGGGAAAAAAGATGGGAATAGAATTAGTTATCAACAAAATATAATTGTTTCTGAATCTTTTAAAGATGATAAAAAGAATGGGATGACTTATACTTATGATTATAATAATAATGTTTTGAAATCAATCAATTATATTGATGATCTGGAACATGGTTGGATGAAGGAATTTGATAATACTGGTAGAATTATACAAATTACAAGATATAGAAATGGATTTATTATTAGTAGTGAATGGATTAATAGACTTGATAAAAACGGTTTAAGACAGGGAAGATGGGTAGAATTTCATGAGAATGATAATATTTCAAAAGAAGAATTTTATATAAATGATAAATTAACAGGATATGCCAAGTATTATGATAAAAACGGAAATTTAATTGATGTATTCAAGTATGAAAATGGAAATAAAGTTGTTGATTCTAAAGAAGTTGTCAAAGTTGATATAAAGAAAGATTATTATCCGAACGGAAAATTAAAAACAATAGCTACATATAAAAATAATATTCCTGATGGGGTAAGAAGAGATTATGATACAATAGGAAATATTACTGATTCTTTTCTTTTTGAAGATGGAATTGTTATTGGTGAAGGAATTATTGATGAACACATGAAACGTCACGGACAATGGAAGGATTATTATAAAGATGGTTTATTGAGGGCTGAAGGAAGATATAATGACGGAAAAAAAGTAGGAAAATGGATCTATTATCATAATAATGGAAATATTGAACAAGAAGGATATTATAATGAAAACGGAGATTATCAAGATATTTGGATTTGGTATTATTCAACAGGTGAACTTTTAAGAGAAGAAACATTTATTAATGGTTTCGAAAATGGAATATTTTTTGAGTATTCTGAAGAAGGAAATATATTAGTTCAAGGTAATTATAATTATGGTTTAGAAGATGGTTTATGGACATATAATGTTAATGAAATTCTTGAACAAGGATACTATAAAAATGGGAACAAGGATGGAGAATGGATTACGAAAAATAAAGATGGAATAATAATTAAAAAGGAGAAATTTCTTGATGGGAATCCGGATGGAAAACAGTTTTATTATTATTCGGACGGAAAGATATATAGAGAAGAGAATTATATAAATGGTTTTGAGGATAACGATTGGTATTATTATGATAAAAATGGTGATATTTTTCTAATAATTAAATATGATTCTGGACAAGAAATAATGTATAATCAAGTTAAAATAGTGTTTTAATGTATTATACAGATGAATATTTTATGCGAGAAGCTTTGAAAGAAGCACAAAAAGCATTTGAAGAAGGAGAAGTACCAATAGGAGCAATTGCGGTTTTTGAAAATAAAATAATTGCACGATCTCATAATTTGACTGAAAAATTAAAGGATTGTACTGCGCATGCAGAAATATTGTGTGTTACAACAGTAAATGAAATTGTTGGTTCAAAATATTTACATAATATTAGTATTTATGTAAGTTTAGAACCTTGTGTAATGTGTGCTGGTGCGTTGTTCTGGTCACAAATAAACAAGCTTATTTATGCTGCGGAAGATGAAAAAAGAGGATTTTCTAAATTTGGAAATTTATTACATCCAAAAACAGAAATAATTAAAGGAATACTAAAAAAAGACTCGGAAAATTTAATGAAAGAATTTTTTTTGAAGGTTAGACAACGTAATAAATAGATTTTTATTTAAACTTAGAAAGTCTTAAAAAAGTAATCTTAATATTGGTAATGTTTTTAGGTTTTATGCAATTATATTATATAGTAATTAATTTTTTATTAATTAAATATAAATATGTTATGCGTAAAACTAATTTTAAAAATTTATTTGCTTCAATGATTGAAGAAAGAATATATCATATTTTCAATCAGGGAAATAATAAGGAAGATATATTCCGCAGTGAAGAAAATAAAAGATATTTTATGGAAAAATTAAATAAATATATTGGTCCATTTGCTGATATTGGAATAAAATGTTTAATGAATAATCATTTCCATATTGTTTTAAAGATTAAGCCATATAAAATTATGGCATTACAGATTCCACATGTAAAAGGATTAACACAAGTAATAGAGAGACATAAACGAATTGGTAAACGCAATGAAGATAGTATAATAATAAGTGAAATGTTACGAAGATTTTTTATGTCTTATGCTAAGGCTTTCAACAAAATGTATAATAGAACGGGTAGTCTGTTTAGAAAAAATTTCAAAAGAAAATTAATAACAACAAAGAGATATTTGCGAAACATATTGTTGTATATACATAAAAATCCTAAAATTCATAAATTTACAGATGAATTTATAAATTATCCGTGGAGTAGTTACCAAGAATATTTAATAGGAGATATAAAAAATAGTTTTGCCAAACAGATACTTGAATTATTTGATAGTCAGAAAGATTATATTTGTGCTCATATAAAATATGTAATAGAAGATGATGATGACATAATAATATTAGAATAAAAACCTATTTTAATAAAGGTAAAATAATTTGAAATAAAGCACCATTTTCTGAATGTAAATTATAAATTTCACCACCTGAACCTTCAATAATATTCTTAACGATAGCGAGCCCAAGCCCTGTCCCACCCGACTTTGTTGTAAAATTTGGAAGAAAAATTTTTGTTTTCATCTTATTGGATATACCTGGACCATTATCTTGTATTTCTATTATTACTGAAGAATCATTAATATAAGTATTGATATCAATTTTTAAAACTTTTTCAGGTTCTTTTTCATTTTTAAAGGCTTGAATAGAATTTCTAATTAAATTATGAAAAACACGAGTTATTAAATTTTGATCAGCATAAATAAAAATATTTTCTTCATTTGAATGAAGAATAATCTTGATATTTATCTGATTATAAAAATCTATTATTTGATTAATTGTTGCAATAATATTTAATTTTTCATTTTTTGCTTCTGGTAAGTTCGCAAAATTACTAAAAGCTGTTGCAATTTCCGATAAAGAGTCTATTTGGGAAATCATTGTCTCTTTATATTTTTCTATTTGTTTATCAAAGCTTTCCTGATCTTCCTTCCAGAGTTTATAAATATATTGAGTAGAAAGTTTCATTGGTGTTAACGGATTCTTTATTTCATGTGCGATTTGTTTAGCCATTTCTCGCCAAGCACTTTCTCTTTCAGACTTAGAAAGTAGATTAACACTTTTTTCTAACTCATCAACTTTCAGATTATATACTTCAACTAATTTTCCTATTTCATCATCTTGAATGTAATCTATTTTTTCATTTGTTTTTTGTAAACTAAGACTTGAAAGTTTATCTTTTAGCATTCCAAGAGGACGGGTAATAAACCTGGAAAGTATATATGTCATAATAATTGCAACAATAATGATTATCAAATATAAGTTTATAAAAGAAATAATATAATTTCTGATTTCATTCTGTAATTCAACTTGTTTGGTAAAGTATGGAATGTTTAAAAAGTATATCTTATCATTTTTATCTGAAAAAACCATATAAGAAGAAAGATATGTATATGAACCAATGTTTTCCTTATGTAAAAAGCGATTATTATTCTGTAAATTCTGAAAGGCATCAATATTGATTAAAGATGAAGATATATTATTTAAAAGCATTTCTTCATTTGATGTTCCGATAAGAAACCCGTCTTGATCATAAACATTTATGTCTAGAAAATGAATACCGGAAAGATTTACTAATATTTCATTTAAATAATCGTGTTGATCTTCAGAATAGTTAATTATTTGTGCTAATTCTTTACTAAGTGAATGTGTTTTCTCAATTAAAATATCTTCGTTTTTATTATTATTTAGCGAAATAACAAGGGAAATTGAAAATATGCCAATTATTAAGCTTATTATTATAAAGAAAATAATGGATGAATTCTGAATTTTCTGCTTTAAACTTGTATTACCGAAAGACTTTTGTTGTGAGAAAAAATTAACTATTAAACAAGACAAAAAATATACAAATAATAAACAAATAAAAATCAATGAAAATACTGAAAATATGTAAGTTATTATGCTATATGATTTACTTATTATAATCAACAAATCATCTTCTGTCTTATTTTTAAAAACAAAATGTTTATATCCGTGTTCAACGTAATAATAATCTCCATCTCTGCTTTTTTCATCTTCAGAAACATAATCTTTATAAGAATATTTTCCGATGCTTCTAATTAGATAATTATCAATATAAATACCAATTGAATATTTGCTAAGATTAATACTATATAGCTGAGACTCAGGAGTTGATAATATTTCAGAATAACCAATTCCTTCTAAATTATATTTTGGAATAATATCAAACCAAATATCATAATTTTTTGTTTTTAAATGATAAATATAGTACGGAACATCATGAAGATCTCTAATGTAATTTAAATTATTATCTAAGGTTTTTATTCCATAATTTTCTGTAAACCAATTGAAATAATTATTGCAATTGTAAATATTTGTGTCATTATCTATTTGTATTGTTGTTGCAGAATCGGCAATAATATATTTAACATAATATTTTGATAAATAACCGTAATTGAAATGTTCATTAATTAAATTGTTTAGATAAATTGAATTTTCATTCTGTATTAAATTATTCATTGACAAATTGTAAATCAAAGAATCATTTTTAAATTCGCTAAGAATCCAGGATAATGTTTGTTCAACTAAAGAATTTCTTATAAAAATATTATCATTTGCAATTAATTTTGCGTTAATTTCTTCTTTTTTATTGTTTGAATTGTTAAATAAAACAGTTAAAAGAATAGAAATAACAAAAACAATTGAAAGTATAACCGGTGATAGAACCTTATTGGTTTCTTTATTTAATATTCTGAAAATTAAGTTTGAAGAAATTATTATTATTGAGGTAGCAGTTAAAAGAATAGAAAGATATATTAAAATAGAAAAAATATTAGTTTTCGATAATTGTAAAAAGACAATATCAGTTGTGCTGATAATGAATATTTTATTGATAATAAAAAAACATAATAAAATTATTATCATAAAAATGAGGTAGAATATAACGTTTACAAGAGGCTTTTTTCTTGAATTATATTCTTTCTTGTCAATATTAAATATAAAAATAATAATTAATAAAAAGAAAAAGGAACTGATTAATAAATCTCCAGGGTTATCTAACAAAAAGTAAATATTTGAAAACTTTTTATTAAAAATAGGTGAGCAAAAAAATGAAAAAGAACAAATAAACTTAGAAAGTAGTCTTAACGCAATGGTAATTAATATTCCAAAAAGGATTTTTCTTTTTGTGTTAATATGATTATTCGAATTTAGAGAAAAGAACAAGAAATAATAAAGAATAATACATATAAGAAATATAAACAAAATTGAAGATGTTTCTGAAATACAGTATAATAACGATGAATTGTTTTTATAATTTATAGAAAAAATAAAGTCTTTTTCCGAATTAAATATATCACCTTCGTTATTCGTGCTTGAGGAAAAATTGAAATCAAATTTTTCCGAAATTTTAAAATAAGAATTTATTTTATTATTTATATATTGATTTTCTATATTATATGTATTCTTAAGTGGAAGTAAAGTTATAAGTATAATGTTTTTATCTTCGTATTTTTTACTATAATTAATAGAATTATTGGTATAATAAATAGAATTATTTTGAAGGGTAGAAAAAACGATAGGGTAGTTACTTTCATTATTTGACCAAAAAACTAGGGAGGAATCTATATATATTAGAACTGTGGAATAATTTGTAAATATATTATTTTCAATAAAAGACAAACTATCATCATTATTATTTACAAAAAAATCTTCAGCAAAAGAAATAGAATTCTTTTCAAAATTCAAAATTTTATTTTGAACTCTTTTTTTGGTTTGATTAAAGGTATTTGTTGAATAATTGAATAATTCAATACTAACAATTGTACAAACAATTAAAAAACAAAGAGAAAGTAAGATTTTTTTATTTCTATTCATAAACTTAAAGTAGAGGAGCAAATAATCGACAAATAGATTCTTTTATTTTTGTGCCAATTGAACGTTTTTTCCATTCTGAAAGTACAAGTAAATCACAACTTTCTAAGTCTGATTGAAACATCTTCCTCATTTCCGTATTAAAGTGTTTATCATAAAACAAAGCATTCAATTCATAATTGGAAAAAAATGAACGGTAATCATAATTTGTACTCCCGATTGTTGATAGAGAGTTATCAACAATCGTTATTTTAGAATGAATGAATCCTTTTTTATAAATATAAAATTTTACTCCAACAGAAGCTAAACTATCTATATATGAATTTGTTGCCGAAGTTGTTATTTTATTATCGGATTTTTTTGGAATAATAATTTTTACGTCAACACCACTTAATGCGGCATTTTGAAGAGCCATAATTATTTCATCAGGGGGTGCAAAATATGGTGTTTCTATTAAAATTTCTTTCTCAGCATTTGTTATTGCAATGAAAAGAGTATTCAGAATTGATTGATATTCGGAATCAGGACCGGAATCTACTAATTGTACTATACATTCTTTTTCGGTAGAGAAATCACCGGAAAAAATTTCAGATTCGAAGTCATTATTTTGTTTACTAACAAACTTCCAGATGTTAAAAAACTGAAGTTGGAAAGACTTAACAGCATCTCCGCATACACGTACTGCAGTATCTCTCCAAAAGCGTTTATTTTTTGGATTTCCGTTGTTAATATATCTATCGGCAATATTCATTCCGCCGGTATAGGCAATATTACCGTCAATAACGACAAGTTTTCTGTGATCGCGAATGTTTACAAAACGGAAAAGTTTTGGAGTGAATATAGGTAGGAATGAGAAAACTTCTATATTGTTTTCACGAAGTAATCGGAACATTTTTTTGTTAATCGAACGAGAACCGAAGCTATCAATTATAAAACGTACTTTAACTCCTTCATTTACTTTTTGAATTAAAATATTAAGTATTTCATTTCCAATGACATCATTATCAAAAATATAAAATTCTAAATGTATATGTTTTTTTGCATCTTTTAAATCTTTAATTAAATGCTTATAGAATTCTTCTCCGTTTATTAATAGTTTAATGTCATTGTAATAGGTAGGAGAAGCGTTATCAAAAAGAAATAACATGTTGATTATCTTATTCCATTCTTTAAAAGGAGAATTTCTTTTTGTGGATTTTTCTTCTATCATAGAATACATTTCTGTTTTCCAGAGACTTATCTTTCTTCTTTCGCTGTGCCACTTCTTTGATACAAAAGTTGATTTGTTCATTTTGTAAGCTAAAAAAAGAAAAAGAATTAGTCCCACAATTGGAAAAACAATAAGTAAACCGATGAGAGCTGCGGAGTATATTGGTTTTCTGTTTTCTAAAAGTACTTTTATAACTATTGCAATAATTATAATATAGTAAATAATAGAAAGAATTAATAAGATTTTATCAACATGTAACATAAATTAAACAATAAGATGAAAATCAATAAAATATAATAAATGTTCCACGTGGAACACTATAACCCTAATAATACAATTAAAGCCGCAACATCAGCAGGAGAAACACCGGGAATCCGCGATGCTTGTCCAACAGTAGAAGGTTTTATCCTTGATAATTTTTCTCTTGCTTCATAGGATAAATTTGTCATAGAAAAATAATCCAGATCGTGTTTTAAAGGAATCTTATCTATTGAAGATAATTTTTCTGCCAAAGATTGTTCTTTACTTATATATCCTTGATATTTTATGTTTATTTCGGCTTGCTCAATAATTTCTTCGTCTAAATTCCTTTCATTAATATAATTTGCTAGTTCTGTTGAAAAACTTTTTAGTTCAGAAATATGAATGTTAGGTCGGAGAATTAACTTTCCAAGTTTACTTCTTTCCGATAAAACTCCTGTTTCTTTACTTTCAAGAAAACGATTGATTTCTTTTGGAAGTATTGAAATAGAATCTAAGAATTTAATTAAATCTTCGGTTTTTTCTATTTTTTCCTTTACACGTATATACCTTGCTTTATCAGCTAATCCTAATGAATAAGATATTGGCGTTAGTCGAATATCAGCATTATCCTGGCGTAATAAAATCCTATGTTCTGCGCGTGAAGTAAACATTCTATATGGTTCATCAACGCCCTTGGTAATTAAATCATCAATTAAAACACCAATATAAGCTTGTGAACGACTTAATATAAATGGTTCTTTGTCATTAATTAAATTATGTGCATTAATTCCGGCCATCAATCCTTGGGCAGCGGCTTCTTCATAACCCGTTGTGCCGTTAATCTGGCCGGCAAAAAACAAAGATTTGATGTCTTTTGTTTCTAAATTTCTTTGTAATTGAGTAGGGGGAAAGTAATCGTATTCAATAGCATATCCTGGTTTTATAAATTTGGCATTTTCAAAACCTTCAATAGATTTTATCGCTTTATATTGAATATCTTCCGGTAAAGATGAAGAAAATCCGTTTAAATATATTTCAATAGAATTCCATCCTTCGGGTTCGACAAACAATTGATGTTTTTCTTTATCGGCAAAACGATTTAATTTATCTTCAATAGAAGGACAATATCTAGGACCCACTCCTTTTATTCTTCCTTGAAACATCGGCGACTTTTCAAACCCTTCTTTTAGAATTTTATGAACTTTTTCAGAGGTATAAGCAATATAACAACTCTTTTGATTTTTAATCTTCGGGGTATCTGTAAAACTAAAATTTCCTCCGTCTTCATCGCCTTTTTGTTCAATTAATCTTGAGAAATCAATAGTCCTGCCGTCAATTCTGACAGGCGTTCCGGTCTTTAGTCTGTCAACAAAAAATCCGTGATTTTTGAGTTGTTCGCTTATACCTATAGAAGCAGTTTCCCCTATACGACCGCCCGGAAAAGAAATTTCACCTATATGTATAATACCATTCAAATATGTTCCGTTTGTTAGAATAACAGCCTTAGAATGAATTTCTTTTCCAATCATTGTTCTAACACCGGTAACACGATTGTTTTCTAAAATCAAACCGGTTACATTATCTGAAATAAAATCAAGATTTTCAATACTTTCTAATATTTGCAACCACTTTGCCGAAAACATCATTCTGTCGTTTTGTGAGCGAGGGCTCCACATCGCAGGGCCTTTTGATCTATTCAACATCCTGAACTGAATCATCGAATGATCGGCAACAATTCCCGTATATCCGCCCAAAGCATCAATTTCACGAACAATTTGTCCCTTAGCTACACCACCGATGGCAGGATTGCATGACATTTGTGCAACTAAATCTAAGTTCATGCTTATTAATAAAGTTTTTGAACCTAAATTGGCCGCTGCAGCCGCAGCCTCGCATCCGGCATGACCACCGCCAACAACAATTATGTCATATTTTTCAAACATAGTTTATATATAAAAAATCAAAATTTTAAGTCTTGATTTTTATTGTTTATATAGATTTTATATTCCAGATAATAAAAATTAATTATTTAAAGATTTCAAATTTATTTTTTATCTTCATTTGTTCCACGTGGAACAAATTCATTATTTATATGATTTTAAATATTTTTCTTGTAGATAAAACATTTTATCCGAAATACTATTTTCTGTTTTATCTTCATATCCGCATAAATGTAATGTACCATGAACCATAATTCGTACTAACTCCTTTTGAATAGAAGTTTTGAAGGTTTTCGCATTTTCACGAACCATGTCGAGGCTAATATAAATATCCCCGAAAACCTCGTTATCACTATCATTATAAGAAAAAGTAATAGTGTCTGTGTATGTATCATGTCCCAAAAAATCAATATTGATTTTTAATAGAGTTTCATCATCAGTTAAAATAATATTTACCTGTTCGGAAATGTTCTTCTTTTCTTTCTTTATTATCATAAATAATAATTCGCGAATTTTTTTCTTATCGCGAATTATATAATTGATATTTTCCGTAAAAAAATTAATTGCTGGCATGTGATATTTATTCTTGATTATTTAAACCGAATCTATATTGATCAACTTTTTGTTTATAATAATTATTTAAATTAGGCGGAACGGTTTTTAATTGATCCGTCATTCCTTCTTCATTATTTTTGATAAAAAAGATTTCTTCAGGAGATTTCCTATCGAAAATTCTACCGCTGTGAGATTCTCTTTTCTCATCTTTTTCTCTTTCGCGGGTAGCTTTTTCCGAAGTTAATAAACGGGTTAATATTTCTTCTTGTCTTTTAAGCATTGCGTCGGTTAATCTTTTGTTAATCAAGTCGGTTTCTGTTTTTTCCATAGCATTGATAGCTTCTTGTAAAGAACCATCCAGATTTTGACCTTCGCTGCGCAATTCTTTTTGTAATTGTTCCAATTGTCTACGAATAGCCTCTTGCTGTGCAGCCATCTTAGCGTAAGCTTCACTTCCGGTACCTCCGGGAATTGGCATGCCTTGTCCTTTCTGCTGCTTCATCATATCTTTCATTTGTTCATTCAATTGTTCTTGTAATTGTTTCATGGTTGAAATATCAGGTTTATTACCTTTTCCTGGTTTTTTCTTTTTACCATTAGGACAAGATGAAGAACACATTCCCGAATCATCATCATTATTATTATCTAAACTTTCAGATAATAATAACGCTAACTGATTTAATGAAGTCATGCTGTGTTGCAGATTTGTCATCGCTTGGCGAACATTTCTATCTGTTAAATTTTTCGTAGCATCTGAAGAGTATTTCTTTAATTGAGACAGTTCATCAAAAATCACCATACTAATTTCAAAATTTCTTCTCGCTAATGCACTTAAAGAATCTTCTACTAATTTAAGTTGTTGGTTAACTTCATTTTGTCTTAAAATAATTTGAACATATTGAGGATCAGCACGTCTAATACTCTTTAAATCTTCAATATAAGATTCTTCTTTAAATGATAAGTGAATTATATTCTGTAATAATCGACGAATATTTTCTGCATCTTCAGCTTGTTGTTGGCCAAAATCAGCATCGAATTGAATTTGTAAATTTTCGGATAAATCCTTCATTTTCTGAGAGCCGGATTTTTGATCCTTTGAAGCTTTACTATCTTTATTGTCTAATTTGTTTTTTGAATTTTTCAGATCATTACTTATATCATTCTGCTGTTTTTGTTCAAAATCAATTTTATGCTTTTCTTCTAATTTATTATTTAGATCATCTAATTTATTCAATTGATTTTTAATATCATCAAATTCTTTATTTATTTTTTCCTGTTCGTCAGAAAGTTTATCAAAAGAACTATTTTCAGGATTTTCTGTCTGTTC
Source organism: Bacteroidales bacterium (assembly GCA_031276035.1). Taxonomy (NCBI): domain Bacteria; kingdom Pseudomonadati; phylum Bacteroidota; class Bacteroidia; order Bacteroidales; species Bacteroidales bacterium. Next base: position 91,799 of record JAISNV010000034.1, read on the forward strand.
TGCCAATTTATCTAATTTATTAGCAAGACTATCTAAGTTTGCAATAGCTTTATTAAATTCCTGTTCGAATTCCAAACGTTTAAACAATTCAATAGTTTGATCTAATTGTTTTTCCATTTCTTCTGTACTAACCTTTAAGTCGCGCAGTTGCTGATCCATTTCATTTTTGTTGAATTTCTCAAGCATTTTTTCAAGATCAGCTATCAGTCTTCGCATTTCTTCGTCTAAAATCTTATTATATAACTCCTCCAGTTTTTCCTGCTTCTTTAATATATTTTCGTTGAATTCATTATATTCATTTTGATTCATTTTGTCTATGTTCATATTTTCGACTTGTTTTTCAAATGAATCTCTAATTTCTTGATGTTTTTGCAACAGATTTTCCAGTTTTTCCTTGTCCTGAAAACTCAAATTTTCCTTTTCTTTTAAGTTTAGAAGAAAATCGTCAATTTCTTTTTTGATATCTTTTATATCCTCCAAAGAAGTATCAATATTGCTTTTAAAAGCTTCTCTGTTGGTATCGCTTAATTTATCTAATTGAGATGCAGTAAGTTTATTAAAAATATTTCTTGAAGAACTTGTACATTTATAACCTTTTTCCTCATCATTATCACAAACTTCAAAATAATATTCCAAAGCATCGCCCTGAAATAGCCCAATATCATCACTGTTTATCGACCAATAAAAGTTTTGCAGAGTAACATTTTTTTCAAAAGGAACAGCCATGTTCCAATAGTTACCGTAGGGATGATCCCCTTGAAAAATACGATAATAGAATTTCAAAGATGAGAATCCGTAATCATCGGAGATTAATCCGGAGAAATATAAATTCTTAAAGAAAACGGAATCTCTAAGTTCAGTAATTTTAATATCCGGAGCCAGATCATTGTTTACTCGAATGTTAAACCTTAAAGTATCCTCATTATTAATATATTTATTGAATAAAATAATGTCAATATCTGTGTTTTGTGTAAAACGCGAATCGAAAGAGAAAGTATTTACAGCATTAGTAAGTAAAGTATCGGGCGAACCGTTTTTAAGGAGAATTATTCCGTCGGTGTCGCGAGTATAGAATTTCCAATTTACTCTTGTTCCGTAAATTACATTAAAAGTACCGATATTTTCTATTGTTTCTTGAGGATGACCTGTATATTTTGGATAGTTTAATGAAATTTCGAAATTTAGCAAAGACGGTTTTGGTAAAACTTGTAGGGTATAAGTCGGCGAAGAAACATTCTCGCCAATGGCATAAAAAGAAATATTCTTTTGCAATCTTTTTAAAGTGAATTGATATAAAGAATCATTAATTTTTGTCATGTAAGTATTTTCAATATTTCCGGAATTGTTTCCGAAATAAAGCAAAACATTTTCAGGGTATTTTATTCCGCTGATACTGAACAAAATGGTATAATCACTATTTTGGACAGTTGTTAAGTTTTCATTCACTAAATTGATATAAAAATCCTGCGGCTTAACAAATTCCTTTTTATAGTTTATAATCCTTTCGGTTGAGCTTTTAACTAAAACCGGCTTTATAATAAAAATGAGAAAAAAGATAACAATTACCGGAAGAGCGTAGAAAAAATATTTTTTAGTTGCTTTGAAATCAACAGCTTTTGAAAAGTTAAGTGGTTGTAAAGCTTCAATTTTTTGATTGATACTTTGGATGATAAGATCTTTATTATAAGCATCATCCTGGTTCATTTCTTCAAGTTGAAGATAATTTAAAAGTTTATCTCTAATTTCGGGAAAATGTTTTCCAATAATACGTGCGGCATCATGATAGGAAATATATTTTCCAAGTTTAAATAATTTCAATAAAGGAATAATGATGAAATAAATGCTTATTCCTGCCGCACTCAAAATCATTATCCAGAATAAAATAGCCCTGCCTAAAGAATTTAACCAGCTGAAATGTTCGATAAAAATAAAGATCAGTAAAAGACTTATAATTATTCCGAAAAGAATAATTATTCCGGTAAGTATTTGATTATAATAATACTTACGAATGAATTTGTCTATCTTATCTCTAAGTATTCTCACTATTAGCTTAATAAAAATATTGAAAGCAAAATTACAAAAAATTTTGATAGTCAGAGAAAGTTAGGAAATTTTGGGAGAATGAGATAATTAATTAAGAATTTGTTATGGATTATTATATATTTAATTATGTTTATTAGTTCGATTAAAAAAATCATTTAGACTTAGAAAGTCTTAATTATCAATTATCAAATTTTCCTTGTAGTTTGTGAGAATTTGTAAAGTAAATTTAACAATGGAAAAACAACTCCCAATTCTTAATTTATATTTAATTTTGCAAAAATATACATAGAATGAATAAAAATTTTTATGCAATCATAATGGCGGGAGGAGTTGGAACTCGCTTTTGGCCAATGAGTAGGACTCAAACGCCTAAACAATTTATTGATATTCTCGGAACCGGTGAATCTTTACTACGACAAACTTTTTTACGATTAAACAAAATTTGTCCTGCCGAAAATATTTTTGTAGTAACAAGTGAACAATATCAAATATTAACTTTAGAACAGTTACCCGAATTAAAACCGAATAATGTTCTTTGTGAACCGATTAGAAGAAATACAGCTCCGTGTATAGCTTATGCCAACTATAGAATTTTAAACCAAAATCCGGCAGCACAGGTAATTGTTGCTCCTTCGGATCATATTATTCTTAAAGAAGATGTTTTCATTAAAGTAGCTACCGAGGCTCTCAACGAAGCAGAAAAGCATGATTGTTTGATTACTCTCGGTATTACTCCTTCGAGACCGGATACGGGTTACGGATATATTCAAATTGATGAAGATAATAAGGAACGACTTAATGGTAAAATATTGAAAGTTAAAACTTTTACGGAAAAACCTAATTATGAACTTGCCCTTTCTTTTCTTGAAAGCGGTGATTTTGTTTGGAATTCGGGAATTTTTATATGGTCGGCTAAATCTATACAAAAAGCATTTAAGAAATATCTGCCAGAAGTTGATGAGCTGTTCGAAAGAGGAAAAAGTTTGTACGGTACATCTTTGGAAAAAGAATTCATTGAAAAAACTTATTATATCTGCGAAAGTATTTCTATTGATTATGGAATTATGGAAAAAGCCGATAATGTCTTTGTTTATCGAACAGATTTCGGTTGGTCTGATCTTGGTACCTGGGTTTCTCTTTTCGAAAATTCTTTAAAAACCGAAGATAATAATGCTTGCATCGGAACGGATATTTTAACATTGGAAACTAATAATAGTGTTGTTGTTTCTCATAATAATGATAAACTAATTGTTATTCAAGGCCTGAATGATATAATTGTTGTTGATGAAAAAGATGTTTTACTTGTTTGCAATAAAAACGATGAACAGAAGATTCGAAATATTGTTGATATTGTAAAACAAAAATATGAGGATAAATATATCTAATATCCTGCTAAATAGATGAGAAACGATTTTTTTGAAAAAAGAAAATATTTAATAATAGGATTTATCAGTGTTATATTTTTAATAATGCTGGTAAAACTTTTCTTTATTCAAATAGTTAATAAGTCGTATAAAATCTATGCAGAAAATAATTCTGTAAAGGAAAAAATAATTTATCCGGGACGAGGATTAATATACGATAGAAATGATAATTTAATTGTTTGTAATGAAGCTGTTTACGATTTGCTTGTAACACCGAATATGGTGAAGAAAAATTTTGATACAACCGCTTTTTGTAAATTGGTAAATATTGATATTGAAAAATTTGAAGAATTACTAAATAAAAGTAAGAGATATTCAAGATATAAGCCGTCGGTTTTTATTTCACAAATTCCAAAGGAAGAAATTGCAAAAGTTGAGGAATCTCTTTACATGTTCGATGGTATAGAAATACAAGCAAGAACAGTCCGCAGATATCCCTATCCGGTTGGAGCTCATCTGTTTGGTGATGTAGGAGAGGTTAGTGAAAATTTCCTTAGAAATAATCCTGAATATAGACTTGGAGATTATACAGGCTTGAATGGCCTTGAAAAAAAATACGAAAAAAATCTCAAAGGTGTTAAAGGAGTTAAACAAGTTCTTGTAAATGTTCATAATGTGGAAATGGGTCCCTATAATAACGGCGAAAATGATATTTCTGCAAAACAAGGCGACGATTTAATTCTGGAATTGGATATTGATCTTCAGACTTATGCTGAAAAATTAATGAAACATAAGAAAGGAAGTATTGTTATTATTGACCCAAAAACCGGAGGAATTTTAACATTAGTTTCCGCTCCTTCTTATGATCCGAATTTGCTTGTAGGAAGAGAAAGAGCGGCAAATTATAGAATGTTGGTTAACGATACAATATATACTCCTTTGTTAAATAGAGCTTTAATGGGAGAATATCCTCCAGGATCAACTTTTAAGATGTTTAATGCCTTAGTTGCACTTCAAAATGGAAATATTACTAATTATACACGGTTTTCTTGTGCAGGTCCTGAGGCAACGCCGATAAAATGCACCCACTATCATGAATCACCACTAAACGTAGTTGCCGCATTACGAGAATCTTGTAATCCGTTTTTTCGAATATCTTTCGAAAATTATATCAACTCTTTTAGTTCTTCTGCTGAAGGATTAAACAACTGGGCGGAAGCAGCAAGAAGTTTTGGCTTGGGAAAAACTTTTGAAACTGATTTAGCGTACAGCAATAAAGGAAATATTCCGGATGCAAACTATTACGATAGAATGTATAATAATCAAAGATGGAAATCAAGCACAATTCGCTCTTTATCAATTGGTCAAGGAGAAATTTTAGTTACTCCGATCCAGTTGGCTAACTTTGCAGCCGCAATTGCTAATGATGGCCAATACATTGACCCGCATTTTGTTAAAGCCGTTATTTCAAGAAATGATACAATCTATCCTTTTGAAAAAAATGTTCATCAAACACTTATTGATAAGAAACATTTTGTTCCGATCAAAGAAGGTATGTACGAGGTTATTAAGAGAGGAACCGCAAGATGGTACGGACAAGTTGAAGGAATTGAAATTTGTGGAAAAACAGGAACAGTACAAAATGCCGGAGAAAATCACGCGTTATTTATTGGTTTTGCACCGAAAGATAATCCGGAAATTGCAATTGCTGTTGTTGTTGAAAATTCCGGTTACGGAAGTACCTTTGCTGTGCCGATAGCTTCTTTACTCATTGAGTATTATCTTAATAGAGAAGTAAAAAGAATAAATGTAGAAGAATATGTTCTTAACACTAAATTAATTGAATATTGATATGTCTAAAAGAGGTTCAATAATAAAAAGTATGGATTTCGGCATAGTATTAATATATGTTGTTTTAGTAGCATTGGGGTTGTTAAATATTTTTTCTACTACAAGCGGGCCAAATCCTGAAAATATAAATTTTAGTTTTTCAACAAATTATGGACGACAAGCTCTGTTTATCGGAGTGTCTTTTTTAATTGCTTCTGTAATATTATTGATGGACGCAAACTTCTTTAATAAACTTTCTTATGTGATTTACTTTTTAATATGTTTACTCCTAATTCTGGTTTTAATAATCGGAACTGAAATATCGGGAGCAAAAGCTTGGATTCAGATCGGATCGTTTTCTCTGCAACCGGCAGAGTTTGCGAAATTTGCTACCGCATTAGCACTTTCTAAGTTTATAAGTGAAAATCAATTTTCTAAAATGAACAACAAAAACAAGCTAATTGTAATGGCAATAATATTTTTCCCCGTAGTATTGATTATGTTACAACCCGATGCAGGCTCAGCGCTAGTGTTTTTCTCGTTTTTTATTGCCTTGTTCAGAGAAGGTTTATCAATGAATGTTATTTTTTTAGCATTTTATTTCCTCGTTTTAATAGTACTTTCTTTATTGGTTAATCAATTTATTCTTCTGGGAGCAATCTTTGTAATCGCAATATTTGCATATTTCTTATTTCGAAAACAAAAAAGAGTAATCCCGTATCTTATAACTTCCTTTATTCTTTCGGCAATATGCATTTTTTCTGTCGATTATGTTTATGATAATGTTTTACAAACGCATCAGAAAGATAGAATAGAAGTTCTTTTAGGTTTAAAAGATGATATTAAAGGAGTTGGCTATAATGTTCATCAATCGAAAATTGCGATTGGCTCCGGCGGATTTGCCGGAAAAGGTTATCTCAACGGAACACAAACAAAATTCGATTTTGTGCCCGAACAGCAAACAGATTTTATTTTTTGTACGGTAGGTGAAGAATTTGGTTTTTTGGGAAGTATGGTCGTCTTAGGTTTGTTTTTAACATTAATTATCAGAATTATTCTTTTAGCGGAACGACAGCGTTCCTCATTCAGCAGAATTTATGGCTATTGTGTTGCCGGAATTTTCTTTTTACATGTAGCTATAAACATTTCAATGACAATAGGATTACTTCCTGTTATAGGAATTCCTCTACCATTTTTCAGTTACGGAGGATCCAGCTTAATGGCATTTACAATTTTGCTATTTATTTTTGTAAAGTTAGATGCAAATAGATTTAATCAACTTGGTAATTAAAGTAAAAAGATATTAGGGGGAAAATAAAAAACTTATATTTCTTAACTATTTATTATCTTTGCAGGTTATATAAATCAATAAAGATAGAATGAAGATATCATACAGCTGGTTAAAAGATTATGTAGATTTTGAATTAACTCCTGAAGAGATTGCCAATAAATTGACATTTTCGGGATTAGAAGTTGAAAGTGTTGAAAAAGAAGAAAACATAAAAGGCGGTTTGGCTGGTGTTTTTGTGGGTGAAGTTCTTACATCCGTTGAACATCCTGATTCCGATCACCTTAAATTAACTACGGTAAACATAGGTAATGAAGAACCTCTGAATATTGTCTGTGGAGCACCTAATATTGCTGCCGGACAGAAAGTTGCAGTTGCTACTATAGGTACAAAACTTTATTTTACAGACCCTCCATTGACAATAAAAAAAGGAAAAATCAGAGGTGCAGTTTCTGAGGGAATGATTTGTGCTGAAGATGAATTATGTATAGGAAACTCACATGAAGGAATCATGATCCTTGATAAACATGCTGTTCCCGGAACACCATTCAGAGATTATCTAAATATAAAGGATGAGTATATTCTGGAAATCGGTCTTACTGCTAACCGGTCGGATGCAATGGGGCATATCGGTGTGGCTCGTGATATAGCAGCACTCCTGAGTGTTGATAATTACAATGCCGGAAACAAAACATCAGTAAAGCTTCATCTTCCTGATGTTTCTTCTTTCAAAAATGATAATAATGATCTTCCTGTCGAAATCATCATTGAAGATGTAAAAGCTTGTCCGCGTTATGCCGGAGTGAGTCTCAAAGGCGTGAAAGTGCAGGAATCTCCGGATTGGCTCAAAAACCGGTTGATTTCGTTAGGATTGAAACCGATTAATAATATTGTCGATATCGGTAATTTTGTTCTCTTTGAAACAGGTCATCCTCTTCATACTTTTGATGCCGATGAAATTCTCGGAAATAAAATCATTGTAAAAAAATTACCTAAAGGTAAAAAAATTACAACTCTCGATGGAATCGAAAGAACTTTGACAGGAGAAGATTTAATGATTTGTAATGCCGAAGAACCTATGGTTATTGCCGGTGTTCTTGGCGGAAGTAAATCTGGAATTTCAGAAAAAACTACTGATATTTTTATAGAAAGTGCTGTCTTTGATCCTGTAACAATAAGAAGAACGGCAAAACATCACGGCATTTCAACGGATGCGTCTTTTCGCTACGAAAGAGGTGTAGATCCCGAAATGACAATCTATGCTTTGAAAAGAGCAGCTCTGCTCATCAAAGAAATAGCAGGCGGTACAATCGCTTCTGATATTAATGACGTTTATCCGTTTCATATAGCAAGAAAACAGGTAAAAATAAATTTCGAACATATAAGATCCGTAATAGGAAAAGAAATTCCTTCGGAAGAAATGCTTTTTATTTTGAAAGCAATGGATATGGAAGTTCTTTATTCGGATGAAGAAGATGCTGTGATTGCTGTTCCTACAGCAAAATACGATGTTACACGTGAGGCGGATTTAACGGAAGAAATTCTTAGAATTTACGGATATAATAATATTGAAACAGAAAATTATCATAATTTTTCACCCGATTCCGGCGTACAAAATAAAAATGATAAGTTTGTGAACAAAGCTGCAGATTTTCTCAGTTCCAACGGTTTTAGAGAAATAATGAATAATTCGCTTACAGCTGATGTTTATACTGAGTTATCAGACAAATTATCTTCGGAAAATAATGTCAAAATTTTAAACCCGCTTTCTAAAGAATTAAATGTTATGCGGAGAGATTTACTTTTCGGCGGATTGGAAACAATAGCTTATAATATCAATAGAAAAGTTAAGGATTTGAAGTTATTCGAATTTGGGAATATTTACAGCTATAATCCTGAAGTTCCGCAAGATGCGGACGTTAGAAAAAGATATAACGAAGAATATCGTCTTTCTATTCTAATAACAGGCAATGAAATGCATGAAAATTGGTATGAAAAAAGTAAAGAAGTATCTTTCTTCACTTTAAAATCCATTGTTTTAAGAATGCTTCATACCTTAGGCTTGAATGATGCTACAAAAGACGAGGAAGTTATTGATGACGGAACTTTCGGCGAAACTTTAAAAATTTCTTTCGCTAAAAAACAAATTGCTGAAATTTCTATCATCAAGAAAAATATTCTCACATATTTTGATATAAAACAAGCGGTTTATTATGCCGATATAAATTGGGAAAATGTTTTGAATTTACTTGCGACTAACAAAATACAATTTAAACCTGTTCCGAAATTTCCTGAAGTTCGAAGAGATTTGGCTTTATTAGTTGATTCCGATCTGAAATTCGCTGATATAGTTTCTCTTTCTAAGTCTAAAGGAAGCAAACTCATAAGAGAAATAAATCTTTTTGATGTTTATGAAGGCGAAAAGATAGGTTTAAATAAAAAATCTTACGCTGTTAGTTTTATCATTCGTGATAATGAGAAAACTTTAACTGATAATCAAATTGATAAAATAATGAATCAATTGATAGAGTTATTTACTAAAAACCTTAATGCTTCAATACGATAAACATTATGGCTGATATACAATCAATAAAAAAAAGATTTGGAATTATCGGAAATTCTCCTTTGATCAATCGTGCGATTGATATTGCATGTCAGGTCGCGCCAATTGATATTACAGTTCTCATTCTCGGAGAAAGCGGTGTCGGCAAGGAAGTTTTTCCTAAGATAATTCACGAACTTAGTCCGCGCAAACATGGGAAATACATTGCTGTCAATTGTGGTGCAATTCCCGAAGGAACAATCGACAGTGAATTATTCGGTCATGAAAAAGGTTCTTTTACCGGAGCTCATGAAGCACGCCAGGGATATTTTGAAGCTGCCGACGGAGGAACTATTTTTCTTGATGAGGTTGCCGACTTACCTTTAGCAACGCAAGTTCGATTATTGCGTGTGCTCGAGTCCGGCGAATTCATTAAAGTTGGTTCTTCAAAAGTTCAAAGGACAAACGTGAGGGTTGTTGCGGCTACTAATGTAAATATTACGGAACTTATTCAAAGAGGCAAATTCCGTCAGGATTTGTATTATCGCTTAAGTACGGTTCCAATTTATGTTCCGCCTTTAAGAGAGAGAAAGGAAGATATTTATCCGCTTTTTAGAAGTTTTGTTTCTGAGTTTTCCGAAAGAAATAAAATTCCGCATATTAATTTAACTACCGAAGCACGTACTGTTCTTGAAAATTATCGTTGGGAAGGTAATGTTCGCCAGTTGAAAAATATTTGTGAACAAATTTCTATTATTGAAAAAAACAGAGATATTGATGCCGAGACTTTAAAAAAATATTTGCCCGATGAAATTAATTCTTTACCTGTTCTTTACACTCAGGATAATAAAGAAAACTCATCAGGGAGCAATTATTCGGAAAGAGAAATTTTGTACAAGGTGTTGTTTGATATGAAAAAAGATATCAATGATTTACACAATATGATTAATGAAATTGTTTCCGTAACACCGGATTTCAAATTTTCCAAAAATCATAGTGACTTTCCTGCCCGTACCGATGATAAAATAATGTCTTCTTTTAAAACGGAAAATGATGATTATGTTTATAATCCTGTAGTTCAAGTTACAGATACGAGAAAAACTCCTAAGCAGGAAGAATCCGAACCGGAACAGCATGTTCAGGTAGCTGAGGTAGTTGATGATAATTTATCTTTATCGCTTATTCAAAATGAAAAGAATTTAATAAAACGTTCCCTTGAAAAACATAAAGGAAACCGTAAAAACGCTGCGAAGGAACTTGGTATTTCTGAGCGAACTTTATATAGAAAGATAAAAGAATATGATCTTGAATAAAAAAACATATATATTAATGATGATTGTCGGGATGATTTTTCTTTACACTTCGTGCGGAGTTTATTCATTTACCGGCGCTTCCATTGAACCGGAAGTGAAAACGGTTTCTATCGATTATTTTCAGAATCATGCAACTCTGGTAAATCCTGTTTTAAGTCAGACTATAACAGAAGCATTGAAAGACAGATTTCTATCTCGCACTTCCTTAAAATTAATTGATGAAGAAGGTGATTTGCAATTCAGCGGAATAATTACGGGTTATAACACATCGCCTCAAGCTATAACCAGCGATCAAACTGCCGCATTGAACAGACTTACCGTAACTGTAAGAGTTACTTTTATAAATACAATTGATGAAAGAAAAAACTTTAATACTTCTTTCTCAAGATATGTCGATTATGATAGTTCTTTGAATTTGAGTGATGTAGAAGGCTCTCTTATGGATGAAATTGTTGCGGAATTAATTAATGATATATTTAACAGAGCAGTTGTAAATTGGTAATGATTAATAAAGATAAAATATTATCCTATATTAATTCTCCTTTTATGGAAAATGATAAATCTATGAATGATATAGAGTCACTTATAGAAAAATATCCTTATTTCCAAACGGCTCATTTATTATTTATAAAATTTCTTTTTGAAAAAGATGAATATGCTTTTTTCAGTAAGGAATTAAGTAAATCGGCTTTTATTATTTCGGATAGAAATAAATTAAGAGAATTACTTGAATACAAAAAACAAGAGAAAAAGGAAGATTTGAAATTTGTCGGTGTTGAATTATTTGAACCGGAATTTAATTTTCCACGTCAAAATCATATTGTAGAAGAAGAAATTTTTGATAAAAATCAAGGACTTATAGAACATTTTTTGAACAATTCCGATAAGAAAACAGATAAAAATCAAAAAAATTTAATTTATAATATTGATGAAGCTTCTTTAAACAGTGACATTGATAATGAAGAGGTTGTGAGTGAAACTTTGGCAAAAATTTATGTTCGTCAAGGTAAAATTGATAAAGCAATAAAAATTTATCAACAATTGTGCTTGAAAATGCCGAAAAAAAATCGTTACTTTGCAGCCCAAATTGAAAAGTTAAAAACAGAAAATAAATTATAACGTTATGGGTTTATATTATGTAATATTAGCATTAATACTTCTTGCCTGTGTTTTTATAGTAATAGTAGTATTAGTTCAGAATTCTAAAGGTGGAGGATTAGCTTCCAATTTACAGAATCAAAATCAATATATGGGAGTCAGAAAAACAACCGACTTCCTTGAGAAAGCAACATGGACTTTAGCCATTGTATTGTGTGTGCTAAGTTTAGTTTCAGTATTTGTAATTCCGAAACACAGTGATGTTTTTGACACAAGAGACACAGAATTACGCCAAAGTATTGAAAATACAGCACCGATTCAACCTACAGCTCCGGCTGATTATGAACTGCCTCCAACAGAATAATGGATAAAATTTAGAAAGAGATAAAACAGATATTTTTGTTTTAATTTCACTTTCTGATTTATTTTTCAGATATATTAAAGTGCCTTTAATTTATATTATCGGCACTTTTTTGTTTTTATCTGAAAACACCTTACTTTAAAAACTAAATTTTTCTCTTTATTTTGGATTAATTACAATTTTTTAATAAATTTGCCAATTCAAATATGTTTAAATATGAATAAACATTTAAAAATACGGGATTTAACTCTGAGAGATGGCCAGCAATCGCTTTTTGCCACCAGAATGAATCAAAAAGAAGTTGACAGAACTTTGGAAAAGTTCAGTAAAGCAGGATTTTATGCAATGGAAGTTTGGGGCGGCGCCGTTCCCGATTCTATCATGAGATATTTAGGTGAGAACCCTTGGGTGCGCCTCGAAAAAATAAAAGACGGTATAAAAGACGGAGCAAAACTTACGGCTTTATCCCGCGGAAGAAATATTTTCGGATATAATCCGTATCCGGAAAAGGTTATTGAAGGTTTCAACAGAAACTCCATTCAATGCGGAATTGATATAATGAGAATCTTCGATGCATTGAATGATACTAATAATATGATTTCAACGATAAAAGCTGTGAAAGATAATGGTGGTATTGCAGATTGTGCAGTTTGCTACACTGTAGATCCACGTTTTACTTCAAAACAAAAAGTAAAAGCTTTCTTCCAAGGTAAAAAGTTACCTAAAAAGATTTTCACAATTGATTATTTTGTAAATATTGCAAAAAAATTAGAAGGTTTAGGTGCGGATATGATTACTGTTAAAGATATGGCAGGACTCATTCCCCCTAAAGTTGCCGCAGAAATGATTACAGCCTTGAAGAAAACTTTGAAAGTACCTGTTGATTTTCATACTCATTGTACTCCGGGTTATGGTGTTGCATCAACATTGATGGCAATTCTTAACGGTGCGGATATTGTTGATACGGCAATTAATCCTTTTGCAGGCGGTCCTGCTGCGCCTCCGTATGAAATCATTTATATTTTCGCCAAAAAACTTGGAATCGAAATAGACGGCGATCCGCATGTCATTACGGAAATTAGTAATATTCTTTACGATATACGTAAAGAATTATCGGAGTTTGATAATTATAAGAAAGAACTTCCGAAGAAGATAGACATAATTAATTTCGATTTTCCTAAAGAAATTGATAATCATTTTAATGAAGCAATTGTTGCTGCTAAAAATAATGACGAAACAAAACTGTTGGAACATGTCCATGCGATTGAAGCTTATTTTGGATTTCCTCCTCCGAATGAAATGGTTAAAAAAGCGGAAATTCCCGGTGGTATGTATACAAACATGCTTGCACAATTGAAGTCGGCAAATCTTAGCAATTTAGTTGAGAAAGTTTTGGAAACGGTTCCGGAAGTACGTGTTTTTGCAGGGTGTCCCCCATTAGTTACTCCTACCAGTCAGATTGTAGGAAGTCAAGCCGTTAACTGTGTTGTTGACAGGGCAAACAATTTACCTGCATTCACAAATAATTCCGTTCAATATGTTAATCTCGTCAAAGGAAAATACGGCAAAACTCCTATTCCTATTGATCCCGATTTCAGATTTAAAATATGCGGTCACAGAGAAGAACAACCTTTTGTAGAGAGTGATTATGTTCAACCGGAAAATCCTCCATTGCCGGAATATGACGGTGAAAAAATTGCCAACAGTGAGCGTGATATGCTATTATTGGAACTTTTCCCGACTGTGGCAAAACCATTTCTTACGGGTTTCTTGAAATTAAAATACGACAAGATAAAATCTGAAGAAGCGGAGAAATATCGTAAGGCTCGTGAAGAATATGAAGCAATGAGTCCAGAAGAAAAAACATCTCGTTTAATGCAGGGTTTATATCAATATCCTTGGGTAAGCGAATAATCAATTAATTTTAAACATTTAAACTAAAATGAATAACCTCAGCGAACAAGAAATTATAAGAAGACAATCTTTACAAGCGTTGGTAGAGATGGGAATAGATCCATATCCTGCTGCTACTTTTGAAATAAACTGCACAGCAAAAGAAATTAAAGAAAATTATCCGCAAGATAATTCTTTATATCAGAATGTGAGTATTGCCGGCAGAATTATGAGCAGAAGAATCATGGGTGCAGCTTCTTTCGTAGAAATTCAAGATTCTACGGGAAGAATCCAGCTTTATATTAAACGTGATGATATTGCCGCAGGAGAAGATAAATCTTTATATAATTCCGTGTTTAAAAAACATACTGATATCGGTGATATCATAGGTGTTAAGGGTTTTGTCTTTATTACTCAAATGGGTGAAATATCAATTCATGTTACAGATTTTATTTTACTGTGTAAATCATTAACACCTTTGCCTATTGTTAAAGAAAAAGACGATAAAGTATTCGATGCGTTTACAAATCCCGAACAGCGTTATCGTCAGAGATATATTGATTTGGTTGTAAACCCTGAGGTTAAGGATGTTTTCATTAAGAGAACCAAAATAGTTAATTCTATGCGCGAGTTTTTGAATGAGAAAGGATACCTTGAAGTAGAAACTCCTATTTTACAGCCACTTTATGGTGGTGCGGCTGCCCGCCCTTTCAAAACTCATCATAATACTCTTGATGCTACTTTGTATTTACGCATAGCTGATGAATTGTATTTGAAAAGATTAATTGTCGGTGGTTTTGATGGTGTTTATGAATTTTCCAAAGATTTCAGAAATGAAGGTATGGACAGATTCCATAATCCGGAATTTACTCAAATGGAATTGTATGTTGCTTACAAAGATTACGAATGGATGATGAATCTTGTTGAAGAGATGGTTGAAAAAATTGCTATTGATTTATATGGTACAACAAAGGTAAAAGTAGGCGAAAACATTATAGATTTTAAACGTCCATGGAAAAGATATACCATGTATGAAGCAATTGAACATTTTACCGGTATTGATATTTCGGAAATGAATGAAGCTCAATTAGCAGAAACAGCTAAAAAACTTGGTGTTCAAATTGATTCTACAATGGGAAAAGGTAAATTGATAGATGAACTCTTTGGCGAAAAATGTGAAAAAAATCTTATCCAACCAACATATATTACCGATTATCCGGTTGAAATGTCTCCTTTGGCAAAAAAACACCGTTCAAAACCGGGATTAGTAGAACGTTTTGAGGCAATTTGCAACGGCAAAGAATTATGTAATGCTTTCTCAGAACTAAATGATCCTATAGATCAAAGAGAAAGATTTGAAACTCAATTAGAGTTGGGTAAAAGAGGAGATGAAGAATCTATGGTTTTAGATGAAGATTTCTTAAATGCTTTAGAAGTGGGAATGCCTCCGACAGCAGGCTTGGGTATTGGAATAGACAGATTGGCAATGATGATGACAGATTCTCATTCCATTCAGGATGTTTTGTTCTTCCCGCAGATGAAAGTCATTCAATCCGAATAAATTAAAAGCATGAAAATGCTATTATATATTAAATTTTATCGCCATGAATATGAAACCATATTTTAGTGCATTTTTATGCATAATATCTCTAACTTTTTTTTATACTGTTGAGGCGAAAAATTTTCATAATAATGAAATTATTTGCAATATAGAATCTTCAACAGAAACAAGCAATTGTGAAACTATTTATCATGAATTTTGGGATACGGGTTGTTATATGTATTCTTGGAATAGTGAGGTATATACCAACAGTGGTAATTATACTCAAAGATTCACGGCCTCAAATGGTTGCGATAGTATAGTAACTTTACATTTAACGATGTATGTGCCGGCTGAATATGAATATTATATTTCAGTTTGCGGTTCGTACACTCGCAATGGTGTAACATATACGGAATCCGGAACTTACCATCAACCGTTTTATACTCCCGGAAAATGTGATAGTATTGTAACCCTGCATATTACCATCAAACCTATTCATAATGTTCAGATATATGATTATGTATGTAAAGACCATATCTATCAAAATTACGGTTTTTACGTTAACTCTGTCGGACAACAAAGTCCTATTATTAGAACACGGACTGTAACTTCTTCATTGGGTTGTGATAGCATAGTAACGCTTAATCTAACAATAACTAATCCTGAGTATCATCAAAGAGGTATCATTGCTTGCGGCCAATATATTTGGGAAGGAATTACTTACGATGTGTCCGGATCTTACACAAGAGTTTTTCAAAATACAAACGGCTGTGATAGCATTGTAACCTTAAATCTCACTATTTTATCCGTATCTTATGGCGAAACATCTGCTGCAGCTTGTGAATCATATACTTGGTACGGTAAAACATATTATGAAAGTGGCGATTATCAACATGCATTAAGTAATTCTATTGGTTGCGACAGTATTGTAACTCTTCATTTGACAATACACGAGCCTTATAATTTGGAAATACATGATGAAATTTGTAAAGGAGGAATTTATAACCAATACGGTTTCAATATTCCGACGGCAGATCTTTCTGGATTAATTACAGAAACTATTGATTTAGGTTCTACTATACATAATTGTGACAGTACAAAAACATTATATCTTACAGTTCATGAAAGATATAATGATACTGTTGATATAGTTTCTTGCGGACCTTATACCTGGAATAATCATATCTATCCGGTTAGTGGTTATTATCGGCAATTTTTTACCGATCAGTATGAATGCGATAGTATTGTTACAATAAATTTAACTGTAGGCAGAAATTGGGAGATGGATGAATATATAGAATCTTGTGGCCCGACTTATTATCAAGGATATTATTACATTCAATCGGGGATATTTCAGAAGTATTTTAAATCAATATACGGTTGTGATAGTATTGTTAATTTACATGTAACTATTTATCCGCAAATTCAGTATTATAATTACGATACCACAGCTTGCGGTAATCCGTTTTATTGGGGTGGAGGTGTTTATACAGAGCCCGGAACTTATACAAATACTTTTGTTAATTCGCATGGTTGTGACAGCGTAGTTACCCTCAATATATTAGGTTTTCAAGATTTTGCTTATGGAGAATTTGATGAAACTACTTGTGGAAGTTATACCTGGAGAGGAATAACATATACTGCATCCGGTGATTATTCTCAAGCCATATCACGGCCGGGACTTTGTGACAGCCTTGTTACTCTTCATCTTACTATTTTAGAAGAATATTATAAAGTGGTTAATGCTGAAGATTGTATATCATTTACATACAATGGGGAAACATATACCGAGTCTGGACAGTATTTTCAATCTTTTATTAACCATTTAGGTTGTGATAGTGTTTATGAAATTAATGTTATAATTTATCCCGAATACGACATAGTTCTTTATGATAATGCTTGCAGAGGTGAGATTTATGATAAATACGGATTTGTTATTAATACAAGTAATTTATCTGGAGTTATTTCTCGAACTCTGCATTTGGAAAGTATTCATGATTGTGATAGTACAGTAACCTTATATCTTAATGTATTGCCGATTTATCATATGGATATTTTTGATTCTGTATGTAAAGGTGAAATTTATAATAAACACGGATTTACAATAAATACGGCAAATTTAAACGGTACCATTATTGAAAATTTAACTTTGCAGACTATTAATAATTGTGATAGTGTATTGGCGTTGCACTTAACAATACATCCGGTTTATAATATTACTTTAAGTGAATCCGGATGTGATTCTGTAGTGTGGAACGGACAAGTTTATACACAGTCGGGAAGTTATTCTCAAAATTTTATTACTAAATATGGTTGTGATAGTATTGTAACAAAAAATATTACGATTAATAAACCTACATCACGTAATTTATATGAAGAAGCTTGCGATTTCTTTTCTTGGTTCGGGGTAACCTATTCTTCTTCCGGTATATATGAATATACTACTACGGGAGCAAATGGTTGTGATAGTGTTTTAATCTTAAACTTAACAATTTATCCTGTTTATGATGTGTCTGAAACCGTTCATTCCTGCGGGCCATATACTTGGAACGGACAAACATATTCGCAATCTGGAATATATTCACGCACCTTTTCTTCTCATAACGGTTGTGATAGTATTGTTAAAAAAGAAATATTTATTCATTATACGCAAAGTACATATAACCAGCATGTAAGTTGTGGCCCGTATATTTGGGAAGGTGATATATACACTCAAAGCGGCATCTATATTAAACCGTTTAAAGATATATATGGTTGTGATAGTATATCAACCCTTGATCTTACAGTTATTTCCTCTCCCGGTGTGGGCGTAATTGTCGGTCCTTCAAATGTAGCGATTGCTGAAGGCTCTCAGAATGAAGTTTTTGAATATACAGTTACGGGAGTAGATAATGCGAAAGAATATATTTGGAAAGTTTCCAACGAATATTGGGTTGTAGTTCCTAATGGTAAAAAATGTAGATTATTTGTAACAACTCCGGGTAGTGCGGTTTTATCTGTAAAAGCCGTTGGCGAGTGTATAGGAGATCCGGCGGAATTGAATATTAATGCTGTGTTCGGTATTAATGATTATGTTGATGATAATATAAGTATTTATCCAAATCCTGCCGACGATATTGTAAATATTAAATTTGAAGGATTAGAAGGAAAAGTTAATATTAAAATAACCGATTATGCCGGAAAATTAATAGATAACTTCAATGTCTTTATTGATTCAAACAATACTATAATTCCATATTCAGTAAATAATTTTAGCAAAGGGTTGTATTTGTTTGTAATATCCGATGAAAAAAATTCGTTTGTAAATAAAATAATAATAAAATAATTATGAATTATAAAAGAGTTGTTTTTTGTGCTTTGTTTCTGGGATTAATATTTTCCCCGGTATTTTTGCAAGCACAACAAAGATATTTTATGGGAAAAAGATCTTTTGATAGTGATATAAAAATCGGTTTGAAAGCAGGTGTTAATTTTGCTAAAATGACATACTCCGATAATAGAATAGCCGATTTAGATCAGGTTTTTAAAGCTCGTCCTATAATTGGTGCCACTGTAGAAATTCCTTTAACAAAGGTTTTCTCTATTAGTCCGGAAGTATTAATCGTTGGAAGAGGAACTTATACACAATATGATAATAGTAATGGTATTTCCGAAACTTATTCGATAAAATCAAATCATATTGATTTAAGAGTACCGGTTTTAATAAATATTCCTATTAACGGAAAAAATAGATTTTATGTTTATGTGGCTCCTGATATTGCATTTAGAATAGGTGGAAACATTTCTGTCGTAACTTCAAACGTAAACAATCAGGGAAATAAACAAGCCGATGTTAGCAAAAGTAATATGGCATTAACAAGTTTTGGACTTATTGGCGGCGGAGGTTGTCGCTTTAATATTCCCGTAACAAAAAATTTCTATTTAGTAGCAAGAGTTGAACTGGGTTATAATCATGGTTTAATAGACACATTCTCCGATATGGAAAAAGACGGCAGCACAACTCCGATTAACATTAATTCTTATGATATTCAAGGAACTCGAACCCATAGAGGTATTGAAGCAGCCGTAGTTTTAAGTATTCCCTTAGATAAAGGCGAAGCTTTTTGTAGATAATATTAAAAACAATATTAATATAAATTAATAACCGAAGTACCTAATTGGGATATAACAGGGTAAAAGATTATGCGAAAAATATCAGTTATTGTTCTTACACTCATTATGATAATTTCTTTCTCCTCCTGTGAAAAAGAAGGAATTTACAATCCTAAAAGAAAAATCAGTAAAATTTATGTCGAAGCAAAAACAATAGAAAAATATTTGGTTGAAGAGTGGAGTTGGGATGATAATAAATTAGTAAAAATTGAATTTCCGAATAGAGTTAATCCTGAGGATGACAGTTATCAACTTTTTGAGTATGACGGGAATTTAATTTCAACAGTAACAAACTCAGATGGAACAAAAATTATTTTTACATATTCAGGTAAAGAATTGACAAATGTGAAATATACTTTTGGAGATGAAATATTAGAGGACTATGAAATTATACATAGTAAAAATAAAATTTCGAAAATAATTATCACAAGAAATTATGATTATTTAAGGAATTATGATATTAAATTTTCTCCTTTGTATTTTCTGTTCCCAAGGCATATAGCTGATGTTATGCAAAATAAAAGAATGGAAGATAGTTCTTTAAAGAGTATTTCGGAATTTTCGAAAGTTACTACTATCACTCTGACATGGGATGGTAATAATCCGCAAAAAATAACGGAAGAAAGCATGGAATATTTTGGACAATATTTTCTTTATCTTGAATTTAATTATGATAAAAATTATTCTCCATTTTCCGGCTTTTTCTTGGACGAATTTTACGGTCTTTCAAAAAACAATTGTACATACATTAAAAGCACAAACTCAGCAAATGAAAATGTTTTTGAAACCTATAATGAATATACTTTCACTTCCGGCAGTAAATTTCCGATAGAATGTTACCAACATTACAGCATGAACAATTCTATCTATATTAGAACATTTTATGAGTATTTAGATTAATATGTAAAAATCATATAAACACTTTTCTATTTTCATTTCAAATATTATTATTAAAAAAACCGATTATGACAAAATCAAATAGTCTTAGCACTAATTTACGATTAAAAGAACGCCCCATTGATATCTTTTTTATTATTATTTTTTCCATTTTTGCTATTACATCCTGTATTGCAGATATGTTACCAACAATTGGTGTAAATTTTAATGAAGAATCATCTAATTTTATTGTTAATGCTAATCATTGGTATGCTGAAGGAACAGACCCTTTGTTTCAAAATCCTCCGGTTTGGATGAGAATCGTTACTGGATTATCTTCCTTTGTTTATATGCCTTTTTACATAATCTTGGTAATAGCATTAATAAAAGGATGGAATAAAATACAATTACCGTCGGTGATTTATGCCACAATGATTGCTACAATTACCGGGGTAATTGTTTTTGGTGTTGAATTCTTTGGTGAACCAGAATGGAGAACACCAAATCCTGTGAAGTTTCTGTCTTTTAATCTTCCCTATGTTCTTATTCCGATTTTACTTTTAATAAGAATGAGAAAACCTTTACCCTTTACAAGGAAGTTTTAAACAATAGATAATTGATGATGTTTTTTGAGTTATATTTCTCGATAATATCTATCATTATATCAAGAAGATAAACTTTTTATTGGAGAACTCTATTCCGATTGTTTTTCTAAGAATTGTTTTCAGAGGGTTCCATAAATTAATTCCGAAGTTTCGACTTTGGTTATTTTTGATTACTAAACTTAGGAATGCTGTTGAGAGATTCTCCAGTAAAGATGTTTTTTCAACGGATGCTTTGTTTCTCATGTTTTTTATTTGCAGAACTGATAGAAATTTCTCACACTCAATCTTAGAAACAAATGGACAACTTAAAAGCATACTCTTCTTAACTACGTTTTTTACATACTAATTCTTAATTAACTTTTGTAATATTATTTTTTATTGTAATGCTCAAAAACAAAAAAGGTTGTCCCAAAAAGACAACCTTTTTATATAAGTTAAAAAATTTTAATTTATTTTGAACTTAATTTATATTCAGAGGAAATTGTTTTTTCATCTTGACTTGAACTTTTCGAAGATGTACTGATAAAAGTGTCATTATCAATAGTAATTATATTATCTTCTCCTTCTTTAATTTGGAATTTTGAAACAGTATAATATCTATCAGAATAAGTTTGGTTTATAAAAAATTTGAAGGAAATTTGAATTTTTTCTACACCGTCAACTTCGAAAGATTGAGAAGAGGACCCTGCCCCAATAGTTCCGATATTTTCTTGATGTACAACATCATTTCCGGAATAACCAAAACAAATTACTTCAGACAATTGATAATCAGTGCTATTTTTAACAGCAACTGTAGTGGTTTTTGTGCAACTACAAAAAACAATAGTTAAAACCAACAATAAAGAGAATTTTGTAAAAATTTTCATGATAATAAAGAATTAAATTAGTAAATAATGATATTTTTTGCAAAATTAAATAAAAAATTTCAATAATATACAAGAAAAGGTTTTTAATTTTAATTAAGAATCGTCTGATATTATTGTTATGCTAATAGTAAATACACTTTGTTACAAAATTCTTATTTAAATAAGAATATGGATAATCTTTTTTCCGTTCTTCTTCTTCCGATTTTATTTTAATAAGAAAAAACCAATTACCCTTTACGAGGAAGTTTTATTAGATATAATTTAATTATAAATTTGTTTTGAATTCCGTTTCATGCTTTTGATATTTGAATATTTTTAAATTTTCATTTCACAAATCCCAAAGTAAATACACTAACCTTTACATTGTATTTTAGAAGTTTGGAAATACAGGACTCCAGAGTTGCACCGGTTGTTAAAACATCATCAACAATTAGAATGTGCTTATTATCTATTTCTTTCTGATTTACAACTACGAATTTATCTTTGATATTTAAGTATCTACTATATTTGTCTTTTTTTGTCTGTGTTTCTGTTTGTTTAGGCTTAATTAAACATTTTGTTAATACGGGTTTAGATAATTCTTGTGCCAATCCGTTAGAAATCACTTCACTTTGATTATAACCTCTCGTTTTTAATTTTTCCGGATGTAAAGGAACAGGAATAATAATATCAATGTCCGAATAAAAAGATCTTAATTCTTTTCCGGCTATTTTCCCTAAATAAAAGCCTATTTCATGCTTCCCTTTATATTTTAAATAATGAAGTATTGATTGGGAACTACTATGTTTACTAAAATAAATAAATGACGTTGCTTTCACAACAAAAACCCTTCCGTAAAATATTTGTTCTATGATATTATTAGATGTATTATGCAGATTTGTCACCGGCAAATTAAACTTACAATAATCACAAAGCAAATATTCATGTTCATATAAAGGTTTTTTGCATCCGTAACAAATCTTTGGGAAAAATAAATCTAATAAACCCATACAATTTTATTCTTAATCATTATGATATAAGAAATGTCTTTGTTTTTTTAGAAAAATTATAACAAGAAGTGAGACAATGTAAAAAAGTAAAATATAAAGTGTGTGCGGAAGTAGAAGAAGTAGAAGAGCAAATTAAACAGGATAATACTCTGATTTATTGAGATTAAGTGTTAATAATTTCTATAATCTTCACTTTTCATTTCGTATTTCAAAGAGTTCAACATTGAAGATTTTACATTAATTGTAAAACTCCAGCTTTTTTGTCCCCCGAATGGTATCCAATTGAAACTCATTTCCCAACAATGCAAATCACGATATATGGATAATTTTGCATAAGTCAACTCTAATGCTTTAAGATCATAAGTTAAATTATAACTTATTTTCCACTTGGGAGTTATATTAACGTTTCCTGTACAACTTATTGCATTTACTAATGTTGTTTGTTTTTCATATTCACCGTTCACCATAATATTTCTAATCTCATACCTAAAGTTGTAATTTAAAGAAATACTCCAGGGGTTATCCCAATCAATATATTCAAATGAATTATAAAAAATTGGGTCAATTTCGGGCGGACTATCATTTTGCTGCTGAATAGAGTTGTTATTTTTCTTTTTAAAAGTATTTTGATTTAAAGTATAAGAGAAACCTAAGTTCCAAGATTGTGAAGGAGGAGCAAACAATCTCTTTTCGGTTTTCCAAATAAATTCATTTATAGTAACCCCATCTTCGTTAACTTTATATGGACTTAACTGTGTGGAATAGCTGATATTTAATCCCTTAATAATGGATGTTCTTCCGGAAATAGTCAAAGGAGCAAGTCTTAAAGAATCTTTTGCAAAATCATAATATGTAGAAATAGTGAGATTTTCGATCAGTTTAATTTTTTTTGTTCCTGTTATTGTGTCGTTTTTAGATCTGACTTTTATTTCTAAATTATTTCCCAAAGCAAAATTTATTCTTCCTGAGGTACCGTCACTTGGAGATCCATACAAAGAAGAAAAAGAACTAACATTATAAATAGAATATTTTACCGAATCACCGTTTTTATCTTCATAATAATCGTAATTACCCCAAAAAGGAGTTCCAAAATCCGGAGTATATGTAAACGAAATACTTGGTGTAAATACATGCCTGACCGCTCTTAAGAAACCTTTCTTAAATTGAACCATACCATACAAAGTTGTACCTATTGAAGTACTAAAATTAAAATCACGGGCTGCTTTAAACTTATATAATTCTTCAACAATTAACTGAGGAGGAATGGCTTCTCCATCAACATATACCGTATCTTGTTGATAATAAGCATTAGCATATTTTGAATACCATCTTTCATTATAATTTGCAGAAACAGAGAAATTCAACACTTTGAGAATATTGGTATTGAAACTTGCATTTAAAGTGTGCTTAATACCGTTTTTCATCTTATCAAGAATCGGTTCGGTTAATAGTAAAGTATCTATAGAAGTTATTTCATTTTTTCCTGCCATAGAATAATTAAAACTTATTTTTTCATACCAGCGGGTATTTCCTACTTGGACTTTTCTTTTGAACGGATATAACTTTGCCACTGAAAGAGAAAACTCAGGTAGAGTAAATGTCATTGACCGTGTTTTTGTATTTTGTGAATGCCCGAGGTTTATTGCAAGATTTACCTTGTTTTTTAGAAAAGAAGTTTGATAGGCAATACTCGACTTAAAAGTGCTTGATAAATAGTCGGTTGTTGTTGCGGGATTATATTTATTATAAGAACTAGTAAAGAAATTAACATCGGCACTAAAGTTATTATTTGGACGTGCTTTAGCATCTTGATTATGTTTCCAAGTGATTTTAAAATCGTTTCGAGAAGTAAAATCTTTGGTTCCCTTAATTCCCAATTTATTATTAGCATAACTGAAACTAAAGTTACCTTTATATTTATATCGTTTATTATAATTAATTGAAGGTTTGATAGCCCAACTTCCGCGAGAATATATATCTCCAACTAACTTTAAGTCGATACGATCATTAATATACCAATAATATCCGCCGTTTTCCAGAAAAAATCCTCTATCGGCCGAATTACCGTATCCGGGAACAACAATACCTGATGTTCCTCCTTCAATAATCGGAAATATAGCAAAAGGTAAGCCCAAAGGAGTAGGAATACCTTCGATTTCAAGATAAGTTAAGCCCGAAACAATTTTATCGTCCGGAATTACTTTTCCTTTGTTAAACTTAAATTGAAAATGAGGATGTTCCTGATCGCAAGTTGTATATCCTCCGTGTCTGATCAACGTAATATCATCTTCAAGCAGTTTTACCTGCTCACCATGTAGAAAACCGTCTCCTTGTTGAGTTATAATATTTGTTACATATCCTTTTCCCGTATCAAAATTATATTTAATAGTTTCGGCAATAAACTCTTGGTCGCCATCCTTGAACTTCGGTTTTTGAACTAATTTTCCTTCATCATCATAATATCCGCGAGTAAAGAGAGTCATTTCATTCATATCAATTTCAGCATAACCGGATTCGATATGCAGATTTCCGTAGTCAATAACAAAATTATTATAATAATAAATCTTTTTGTTTATTAAATCGTTTACCATGGAATCTGAAGATTGATTCTTAATAATGTTTTCTAAAAACGATTTTTTCTTGTTCTGTTTAATAATTTTATTTACATCGTCTTGAGCATTTGATAAAAATGAGGAATCTGGAATACTAAAAGCAGAGTTGGGATACGTTATTAATGTGTCTATTTTATTGTTATTTACATCAAAAATAGAGTCTAATAAATATTCTAAATCGTTAAAAGTTGAATCGGGATATAAAGATTTGTAATAAGAAATAGTATCAGGATGATATAATTTATATAAAGTTGAATCAATGTTTTGTGAGAGTATATGTTTAGAATTCAACGATATAAAAGATATCAACAAGTACAGGCTAATAAAAATAAAATTATATTTCAAATTTTTAATCAAAATTCAATTACTTTTAGACCTGAATTTTTTAATCAAAAAACCAAGTAGTTTTAACAGACAAAGGTACAAAATTTAGTTATGAAATCAACAAGCGAGGTAGATTTTCAGAGAATTAAGTTTTATTGTCTTTGATTGCATATGACAAACAAATATGTATAAACAAATTAATTTATTTTGATATGAAACGAGTTTTTTTGTCTTTTAGTCTTTTCTTTTTTATGTTTTTAATTGTAAAAACTGTTAATGCACAAACAAAAAGTGCTAAAGGTTTTTACATTAACACAGTAGTAATTGATGCTGGGCACGGCGGCAAAGATCCGGGAGCCGTAGCCGGAAAAGTTCAGGAGAAAGATATTACTCTCGCAATTGCAAAAAAACTCGGAAGCAAAATAAATAAAGCATTTCCTGACGTTAAAGTTATTTACACAAGAGATACTGATGTTTTTATTGAATTACACAGAAGAGCTTCAATAGCAAATAAAAATCATGCCGATCTTTTTATTTCAATTCACTGTAATGCGGCTAAAAATACAGATGCTTCAGGAACCGAAACATGGGTAATGGGTTTGCAGAAATCCAAAGATAATCTTGAGATTGTTAAGTTGGAAAATGAAGCTATTTTATTTGAGGAGGATTATGAAGAACATTATGAGGGATATGATCCGAATTTACCGGAGAATAATATTATTTTTTCTTTATACCAAAACGTACATCTTGACCAAAGTTTGAATTTATCTTCAAAGATTCAGAATTATTTTGTCACAAATAATCGAAAGAACAGAGGAGTAAAACAAGGTCCTTTCTTGGTTTTATATAAAGTTGCCATGCCAAGTATTCTTACTGAAATCGGATTTATTAGTAATGCTTCCGACAGAGCATATATAAACAGTGCGAAAGGACAGGAAGAAATCAGTGAATGTCTTTTTCAATCATTTTCAGAATATAAAAAAGATGTAGAAAATTCTAATAATAGAGTAAAACCGGCTACTACACAAACTGTTGAAGAAAAGGTCGAAACAACTCCAATTATTGAAAAGAATAATACAGAGACTGCCAAGCCGAATAAAAAAGATGAAAGTAAAAAAACCGATAACAAATCTTCCGCTAACAATAAAACTGTTTATAAAGTTCAATTCTTAACAAGCGCTTCAAAGATAAACACAAAAGCTTCGGAATATTTTAAACTGAAAAATATTCAATATTATGAACATGACGGGAAATATAAATACACGGCGGGTTTATTTGAAACAGAAGAAGAGGCGAGAGCATATAAGCAGGAAATAGCTAAATATGGCTTTAAAGATGCTTTTGTTGTTACTTTTAAGGAAGGTAAAAGAATAAAATGATTATAAGCCGGACTTGAAACGTTTAGTCCGTTGTTCATAAACATCAATATATTTTTTCTTCATTCCTTTATCAAGAAAAGATCTGCTTACAAGATCATAAACCTCATGTTTGAGTTGAAGAAATTCGGTATTTATTTTCTCTATCATTATATCGGGTGCTTCAATCATTTTGCCGAAAGTAATAAAATCATTTACACAGGGGTGTCCTTTCCATTTATATGTTTTGGAATAAAAAGTCTTCTGAAATAATCCTCCTTCCAAAGCAAAATCATTGATATTATTGTGTATGGCAGTATTTATCAGATCATAAGCAGGAGTTAAAATATAATCACCATCAGTTGTTTGATAAATAGAAAAATTTTTAAGATGAGCATCTCCGTTACCAAAGATATAATTAAAAATTACTAATTTGTAAAATTTATAAAGTTCTATCTGCCAGGCAGCACAATAAGTTTTAAATAATGCTCCCAAACCTGCGTAGGTACCGATATATCTGTAATTATGTCCATTTGTTTCAAAGCTCCTGTTTGTTAAACTTGCAAAATCTTCTTGTTTTATTTTTTCTCCATTTTCGCAAAAATCAAAACGTTTAGTAATGTAAGCAGAATTACCGTTAGGTAAAAAAACTAAAGCGTTTTCCGCTGTATTTATTTTGTAAACCTGTCGGGCAATTTGCATTGTTAAGTGTTCGTTTGCAGTCAATTGCGACAGATTATTAAAAGATAATTTAGTTGGTGCAAATTTTATAATGTATTTTCCTCGGGCACCGTTTTCAGCAGGCACTATTTTGCCTTTTTCAATGTTTACAGTAATTTTCTTTTGATTTCCCGGAATAGAAATACTACATATATTTTCGTTAATATTATTCAAAAAACCTGAATCCAATATATGATTAACATTTTTATTGTCGAATAATCTTCTTATGGCTGTGTAACTATACGAATTATATCCGGGAGCAAGTGTTGAGGGGCAGTTATTTATTTCTATATGTTTCATATTTTATGTCTAAATGATCTTTTAGAACTATTATTTATTAAACAATTTCTTCCAGTCTAATTGCTCCGATAGTATCATATTTTGCAGTAGCCAATAGAAGATCAAAATATTCACTTTTGAGTATTTTTAGTTTTTGAATTTGAATGTCATTATTTTTACCTTCGGAGAGCATATTAAAAAAGAAAGGAAAAAGAGTATCGGAAAAATATTCCTGTTGTTTTTTTGATAAATTTAAACTGATAGACTGAGCATCTTCATCCAGAAAGTATTCATCATCATATTTGAAAACATAACTATTATCATCAAGTTTGGTAAGAAATCCGGCCAATCTGTGGTTTATATATACTTTTGCTGACCTCATGTTATTGCACAATTTTCTTTATTTCGATTTTTACTTCCATACCCAAAGCTTCAACCAATTTTTCCAGAGTATTCAATGATGGGTTTGCCTTTCCCGATTCGATTAATCTGATAGTTCTTAATCCTAATCCGGTAATGTCTGCCAATTCACTTTGACTGACTTTTAATACATCGCGCCTCTCTTTTATTAATTCGTGTATTTTCATTTGTTTGTTTTCTTCTAAAAATTAAATATGAAATAAAAAATCTTAATTATTATTTGAAATATTATAAAAAACGTAAGTTTTATGCAATATATTGCATTTACTTAAAAGTAAAAATCTTAACTCTTAACCCTTAATTATTAATTAAAAACATTACTTTTGCAAAAATTTTTGAAATATGTATAGAACTCATACTTGTGGTGAACTTCGTATAAGTAATGTAAAAGAAACAGTAACACTTTGCGGTTGGGTAAAAAAAGTTCGTAAACTTGGAGGAATGACTTTCGTAGATTTACGTGATCGGTATGGAATAACCCAGTTAGCTTTTAATCTTGAAACTCAATCGGAACTTTTTGATGTTGTTGATAATCTCGGAAGGGAATACGTCATTAAAATTACCGGAATTGTTGCGGAAAGAACCAATAAAAATCCAAACATACCTACAGGTGATATTGAAATAAATGTTTCGAAAATAGAAGTTCTTAATAAATCTAAAACACCTCCTTTTACAATAGAAGATGTTACTGATGGCGGAGAAGAATTAAGAATGAAATACAGATATCTTGATATTCGCAGAGATCCTGTGAGAAGAAATCTGGAAATAAGGCATCAACTTGCTATTGAAACAAGAAAGTTTCTGAGTGAAAAAGATTTTTTGGAGGTAGAAACCCCAGTATTAATAAAATCTACTCCTGAAGGTGCTCGCGATTTTGTAGTTCCTTCAAGAATGAATGCGGGACAATTCTACGCACTTCCTCAATCTCCGCAAAGTTTTAAACAATTACTTATGGTTGCCGGTATTGATCGGTATTTCCAAATTGTAAAATGTTTTAGAGATGAGGATTTACGTGCAGACAGACAACCTGAATTTACTCAAATTGATTGCGAAATGTCTTTTGTTCAGCAAGACGATGTCCTGAATGTTTTCGAAGAAATGATTAAATACCTTTTTAAAATGGTAAAAGGCATTTCTTTGGATTTTAGTTTTCCTAAAATGCCTTATGAAATTGCAATGAAATTTTATGGTTCTGATAAACCGGATGTTCGCTTTGATATGAAGTTTACTGATTTAACATCAATAGCTAAAAATAGAGAATTTATTGTATTTAATAATGCCGAAGTTGTTCTTGCAATTGTTGCCAAGTCTTGCGCAGAATATTCGAGGAAAGAATTAGACAGCTTGACCGAATTTGTGAAAAGACCGCAGATTGGTGCGAAAGGTTTAGTTTATGTAAAATATAATGAAGACGGTACTTTTAAATCATCTATTGATAAATTTTATACAGAGGAAGATTTTAAAAAATGGGCTGAAGAATGTAATGCACAACCCGGTGATTTAATATTGATCTTAAGCGGTGATTTAACTCACACGCGTAAAGCTTTGTGTGAGTTGAGGTTAGAAATGGGAGAAAGATTGGGTTTACGTAACCCCGATATTTTTGCTCCGTTGTGGGTTGTAGATTTTCCTTTATTGGAATGGGATGAAGAAACTCAAAGATATTATGCCATGCATCATCCGTTTACATCTCCTAAACAAGAAGATGCCGATAAACTTGAAAGTGAACCCGGAAAGGTTAGAGCTAATGCCTACGATCTTGTTATGAATGGAGTGGAGTTAGGCGGCGGCTCAATTAGAATTCATGATAGAGAATTGCAAAATAAAATGTTTAAGATTCTTGGATTTACAGATGAAGAAGCTCAAAAACAATTCGGATTTTTAATGGGAGCTTTTGAATACGGTGCACCGCCTCATGGAGGTATTGCTTTCGGTTTCGATAGATTATGTGCAATGTTCGGAGGACAAGAATCGATACGTGATTTTATTGCATTCCCGAAAAACAACAAAGGTAGGGATCTTATGGCAGATTCTCCTTCGGAAATATCCAAAGAACAATTGAATGAGTTAGGGTTGATAATAAATCAAACAATAATAAATTCAGATAAATAACCGTTCCTTATACTTCAAAAACTTTTCTAAGAATAACAATAGATTTTATATCCTTGAAGTTCGGGATATGATATCTGTAATATAATTGGAGATAATTAAGTATATTTCTTCTTATTTCATTGGAATCACAGCCAATAATTCTATCATTAAGCTTTTGTTCGGTTGCTCCTTTGATAATATTTACATATTTTGGCGGAATATATAAATCATGTTCCGGTGTAGATTCTGTAAGTATTCCTTCAGGAATATTAAAAACCGAAGAACGAGATAAATTATCGAAGTTCATAGCTAATCCGAGATATTTTAAAAGCTGAATTGTAAAAACTACGTGAAAGTCGGGAGAAATTAATTTACAATTATCCATTTCCATTAAAGCAGAAAAGATATAATCATATAATTCCTTAGATTGACTTTCATCCTTAACACATTTGTTAACAAGTTCATTAATAAATAAATAAACACAACTTTTATTAATATCATGACTAAAAGTCATATAAAAAGCATAAACATAATCTATTTTAACATCAATAACATTATAGAACTCAGAATTTTTATGTTTTTTTAATTCAAGATTAAGAATAGATAACTCTTTAAAGTATATGAGTTTGTTTTTTGCTGTTTTTGTTCTTATACCTTTTATCAAACATGGTATTACACCATGATGGGGCGTAAATACTCTGGCGATACAACTTGTTTCCGAATATGGAAAAGTTTTTAAAACAATTCCTTGTGTCTTTATATAAGGAGAAATAGACATTTATCTAACAATCAAAATTTTGGTTGAAGCTTTTTCTTGTCCTTGATTGTCAATAACAAAAACGACATAAACTCCGGAAGCGGCTTTTTTACCTGAAGGAGCATAACCGTTCCATACAACTTGCCCGCCATTTGAAATATCTGAAAAGACTATTTTACCGGAAGAGTCGGTGATTTTCACGTAAGAATTTTCCTTTAATCCTTTTACTGCAATAGGACCATCATAACTGGGACGAACCGGATTGGGATAAGCATATATTGAATCTAAATCGTCAGTTGGTTCGGATGAATTGCCTTTAAAAGAACATAAACCATTATCTGTTGAGAAAAATATTTCTCCAGAAGAGTTAATTTCAATATTAGTAATAGAGTTGGATAATAAGGAAGAATTCTCTTTTGTGAAATGAGCTAATTCGGTTTTCCCGTCTTCACTTGTATAATATACTCCCGATGAAGAAGTTCCAAACCATTTGTTGTTACCGAAATCAACACAAATTGCTGTAACAGTTTCACTTTCAAGGAGAGGACGTATGTCCTCATCAGTTTCGACTAATATTTGGCTGGCATCAAAATTTTCTCCTGAAAATATTTTTTCAGGATAGTGAAATACAGCAACACCTTTATCGGTACCAATCCAAACTTTTCCGTTATTATCGCAAGTGATAGCATAAACTGATTGTCCCGGTATTGCTCCATTACCTATTGCGGTAGTAAGTATTTTTGAGTGATCATCTCCGGCGTATTCCGGTGTACCATTATCATTAACAACATATATTGCTCCGGCGGTGCGGGTTTTTAACCATTTTTGTCCATGTTGATCTATTGTAATTTTTGATACTTCAATACTACTGAAATTTGAGCCTAATCCTATATTACCCCAAGTTCCGTCTGCCATTAAAACGTGAAGAGATTTACTGCTTACACAATTAGTTACCCATAAATTATTTTTGTTATCAAATTTTACTCCGCCAACACGCACTGCTGCGGGATTTTGTAAAACAGTAGGAGCCTCTAAAGGACTATTATTACCATTATATACATTAACAACCTCATTATTTAGAATTTCAACAAGACCTGTCCCATAGCTCGCTAAAAAATAATGATTCTCGTTTCTAGGGTCAACAGCTAAATCCACAATATCAGAATGATTATTAAGAGCAGGAATAGTAGACCTGCTGATGGTTGTCCACTCATTTGAATTGAAAATGCTGAAAGTAGGTTGTCTATATAAAGGTACCCATGAAGCATTGATGGCTCCGGAAAGGGCAAATATTTTATTGTTATGTGAAACAAGATTAAATATACTGGCAACCTTCGGGCCGGAAGGAATAATTGAAACACCATCCCATCCTTCATAATAATATACTAATCCGGAATTGATGTCTGCAACCCAAAAAGTTCCATTGTTATCTATAATAGTTTGATTTGGACGAGGAGTAACTTTTCCGTCATATTGCCAAGAGGTTAATAGTCTATTAAAAGATGTATCATATGTAGCAGATGAGGAGTAATAATTTAGAATTAATTTGTTTTGGAAAACATCCATATTATATATGGTTAATGAACTTTCGTAAAAATAATCCCATCCGTTTCCATTATTATATAATAAAGTATCTGTCCCGTAAACTCCATTAGAAACATTTATTAATAAGCAATTTGCAAACGTTTCAATATGATTGACAGATTTATTTGATGTAGGATAATCTATAATATGTTCCCAATTATCATAATAAGACAAATTAATACTGGGATCGTTTTTTGCCCAAAAAATACCATCTTCCGAAGAAGCAACAAAAAGACTTTCTTTTTCCCAGTATGTGAAATCGCGTACATCCATATATTGTCCGTTTTCACCGATAAAATATGTATCAGCAATTTCATATTTATCTACATCAACAACAACGATACCGAAACCACAACTTAAATATGCGTATTTGTCATGAAAATAAATATTATTTATAGTTTTCTTTCCGATAATATTACTTCTATAAATATCGGAAATATTGATTGTTCGGCCATTTTTTATTATGTCAATATTAGAATTGCTGTATGCAATAAAAAGTAAATCATAAGTGTGATTATATTTAATACAAGAAATTCCAACATCCGATAAACTATTAATTTTAGAAAAAATATTTATGACACCGTTTTCGGTATTATAAGAAAAGATTCCATATTGTGACGCGGCATAAATAAGTCCTTTTTCATCTGCAGCAACAGATATTAAATTATTATAAGGAAAATGGCTCCGCCAATCGCCGATACTAAAATCTTCATCTTGACTGAAAACAAAGACACAATTTAAAAGCAATAAAGCTGACAGTAAAAATTTTTTCATTGGTTTATTATGTGATTATTAATTATAACTCTAAAAGATCTGAAAATATTATTGAATCAGGTAAATTATTTGTAAGACAACATAATTGAGGCAGAATGAATTTCTCCGGAAATAGGGGGTGATAATTTTTGAATAGTAATAGTAGAATTATTTAATTGAGGAAAATGATAATGAATAGTATTTAATATCTTTCTTCCTAAATGTTCAATAAGATTTACAGGAGTGGAAAATTCTTGCACAATTATATCATATACAGTAGAATAGTCTATAGTATCATGAATATAATCACTCTTTTCGGCTTTTGCTGTATTTAAAGATAAAGAGATGTCAATTAGATATTTTGATCCGATTTTTTTTTCCTCTGGTAAACAACCATGATATCCCCATAATTGAATGCCGTTTAATGAAATAGTACTATTTGCCATATTGGTAATATTATTATAATTTGCAAAAATACTTTTTTTATACAAAAAATAAAAATTTTATGTATGTTTGCCATTTCGGAAAATTTAGCCGGAAGGTTTTTTATCAGAATGAAAATAAGACAATTAAACTTTCGTTTTGTAGCTAAAATAATCAGTTATCTGATTATTCTGGAAGGAATTTTTATGGCCGTATCTTTAATATTCTCTTTTGTTTACGGCTCCCGAAAAATTGGATGGAATACTTTATTCATAAAAGAATATGACGCTCTTGCAATAATATTATCATCATTAATTACATTTTTATTCGGCCTAACACTTTTAATTAAATTTAAAAAAGCTAATGTACATCAAATAGGAAAAAGAGAGGCATACTTGACGGTTGTCTTATGTTGGCTTACACTTTCTCTTTTCGGAACATTACCATATATTTTTACAGGAATTTTACCTTCATTTACCGATGCTTTTTTTGAATCCATGTCGGGTTTCACAGGAACAGGTTTTACTATTATTAATGATGTGGAAGCTTTACCTAAAGGAATAGTTTTATGGAGAGGATTTACTAATTGGCTCGGCGGTATGGGAATAGTATTAATGACTTTGGCTTTTATTCCGACTGTGGGTGGAAAAGGCGGATTACTTTTTGCTGCCGAAACGTCAAGTGACGTACACGATAAAGTACATCCAAGAATAGCTGTTACGGCAAAACGTTTATGGTTGATTTATTTCGGATTGACTATTACTTGCTCCTTATTACTGATTTTAGGTAAAATGAGTGTATTGGATTCTGTTTGCACGGCTTTAGGTACTGTCTCTACAGGAGGTTTCTCCAATCTGAACGCAAGTCTTACATATCAAACTCCTTATGTGCATTACGTGGTAATAGTTTTTATGATAGTTTCCGCAACAAACTTTAATCTTCATTACTTGTTTTTAAGATTTCAATGGAAGAAGGTTTTCAGAAATGAAGAGTTCAGAGTATATTTAATAATGATTTGTGTCTGCACCTTTATTATGGCAATTGTTTTATTTTTTAATAAAAGTTGTAATTATAACTCAGAGGTAGCTTTTCGACAATCATTGTTCCATGTAACATCAATGATTACAACAACCGGTTATGCAATTTCGGATTTTTCTATTTGGCCGGCCAATACATGGATAATTTTATTTTTGCTTACTTTTATGGGAGGTTGTGCGGGTTCTACATCCGGAGGTATAAAAATTTACAGGCATGTAATAATGTTTAAAAACTGCAAGATGGAACTCAGAAGATTAATTCATCCGCAGGCAATTATTCCGGCCAGATACAACGGTAATATAGTTTCTCAGAATACGATCAATAATATTTTGGTATTTTTCTATTTCTTTATTTTTATTTCATTTGCCTCCAGTGTTTTGATATGTTTGACGGGAGTTGATTTTAAATCGTCAATGAGTTTAACAGTCAGTTGTCTCGGTAATACAGGTTGTGGCGTAGGCTCTCTTGCAGGTCCCGGCAGTAATCTCAGTGAAGTAAATGGTTTTATCAAGTGGCTCATGTCTTTTCTTATGATTATCGGACGTCTTGAGATTTTTACAGTTTTCGTAATATTAAGTAAATCTTTTTGGAAAAAATAAATGATATGTCGGAATGGCTTATAATTGTTAATCCTAATTCGGGAAAAAGAAAAGGCGAAAAAGATTGGTCGCTAATTTCTAAAAAGTTGGTTGATAAAGGATTTTATTTCAGAGCCATTTTCACTCAACATAAAAATCATGCGATTCAACTTACTAAAACATACATAAAAAAGGGTTTTAGAAAGTTTATAGTTGTTGGTGGCGACGGCACTCTTAATGAAGTGGTAAACGGAATAATGACGCAAAATATTTGTAAATCGACAGATGTTATTATCGGTATAATTCCCGTAGGTACCGGAAACGATTGGTGTAAAACTTATGGTATTGAACACGATTATGATAGCGCAATTGATGTAATAAGTAAAGAAAATATTTTGTTACAGGATGTTGGAAAAGTAAATTATTATGAAGATAATCTCTTTGTAAATAGATTTATTGTAAATTCGGCCGGAGTAGGTTTTGAAGCCCTTGTAGTAAAAGCAACAAACCAGCAAAAAGAAGCGGGTAAAAGAAATCCTGTTTTATATTTATATAATGTATTGAAATATTTTTCTTCATATAATGGAAGAAAAGTAATTTTGGATATTGACGGAAGAGTTGAGAAAAAAGATCTTTATCTCTGTAGCATCGGTATTTGTAAGTATAAGGGAAACGGGATGAAACTTCTTCCTTATGCAATTCCCGATGACGGACTTTTTGATGTAACTCTTATCAATAATGCACCGATAAGAAAACTAATGAAATATATTTTCAAAATTATTAAAGGTGAAATGGACCAGGTAAAATTTGCGGAAACTCTTAGATGTAAAAAGATTTCTGTAAATTCCGATTCCGAAAAATTAATTATGGAAGTTGATGGAGAATCTCTCGGTAATAATCCGTATTCTTTCGAAATAATTCCTTTGGCTATAAATGTTATAATAAATAATAAATCTTGGTAATTTTTTTATCTTTGCAAAAATAATTTTTAATGAATCAGGAAGAAAAATTTAATAAACGTCGATTAAGATCTTCTTATGCAAATGTTGTTATAAGTATCAGCTTAATGTTGTATCTATGCGGCGTTTTGATGTTTTTTGTTTTCAATACCAATAAAATTATTGATAGATTAAGAGAAAGTATAGGAATTACTGTTATTTTGAAAGATAATATTAAAGATTCCGACCTCCATGTTTTTATCAAACAGTTATATTTGAAACCTTATGCAAAGCATATTACTTACACGTCCAAAGAAGATGCCGCGCAAGAAATGGCTGAAGATTTAGGCGAAAGTTTTGTGGATTTTATAGGATATAATCCGTTACCTTCCAGTTTCGAATTGCAGGTTTTTTCGGAATATTCCAATAGCGACAGCCTTTCCGTTATTCATAACGAACTTATCAAAGAAAAATTTATTGATTCTGTTTCTGCTCAATATGATATGATCGATAACCTTAATAAAACAAAAACAAGGCTGAGCGCTCTTCTCTTGTTTCTCATGGCTATTCTTCTTCTCATAATCATAATTATCATCAATAATACAATTAAACTGTCGATTTATTCAAACCGACACTTAATAAAAACAATGCAAATGATAGGGGCAACCTGTTCTTTTATAAGACGGCCATATCTTTCCCGAAGTATTGTACAAGGAATGATAGGGGCAACAATAAGTGTTATACTTATGTCTGTCACAATCTTTCTTCTCGCAAGATATTATCCTGATCTTGAAGTGTTGTTAAGCATTTCTCAATTAATATTGATTATCTTGGCTACTTATATCTTCGGAATTTGTGTTTCGTTCTTCACATCCCTTTTTGCCGTTAATAAATATTTGAATATCAGAACAAAAATATTATATTAAAATGAAATCAACATGGAGAACTCACCTAAACTAATAGAAAAATCTGTGTGGTTTTATAATACG
Organism: Bacteroidales bacterium; assembly: GCA_031276035.1. NCBI lineage: Bacteria > Pseudomonadati > Bacteroidota > Bacteroidia > Bacteroidales > Bacteroidales bacterium. The sequence continues at coordinate 129,423 of JAISNV010000034.1, forward strand.
TATTGAAGTTTATAGTAATCACGTGTTTGTTACACTTGGTTTATTTGAACGAATCAATTTGACATCAATGAATTAAACATATTTTTATATGAAAAAACCAAAAGAAACTAAGAAAGAAATAACTCAAGAACCCGAAAAAAAGGTTATTTTTCAAAAGATGAATTATATATTATTTTTTGTCGGATTAGCAGTAATAATATTAGGATTTCTTCTTATGATTGGGGGCGGTTCGGACAATCCTGATGTTTTTAATGAAAAAATGTTCGGCTTTCAGCGGTTAACACTCGCACCAATATTATTAATACTGGGTTTTGCAATTGAATTTTTTGCAATATTTTATAAACCGAAAAAGAAAAATAATTAATGACCTGGTTTGAAGCACTAATTTTAGGTCTTATTCAAGGTCTTACGGAATTTTTGCCTGTCAGTAGCTCAGGTCATCTTGAACTTGCAAAGGCAGTTTTCGGTATCGAAACAGAAGGCGGGCTAATGTTTACGGTGGTTGTACATGCTGCTACGGTTTTAAGTACATTGATTGTTTTTAGAAAAGATATTGCCGATTTGTTTATCGGCTTTTTTTCGAAAGGACATATAGAAGAAAAAAACTATGTGTTTAAATTGCTTATTTCTATGATACCCGTTGGGTTGGTAGCTCTCTTTTTTAAAGATGAAATATCAAGCTTATTTAATGGAAATATTGTATTTGTAGGTAGTATGCTCATAATTACGGCATTGCTTTTAACATTAAGTTATTTTAAACGACACGGCACAAGAAGTATAGGTTGGCTCGACTCAATAATTATAGGCTTGGCTCAAGCGGTTGCGGTACTCCCGGGAATATCCCGCTCTGGAGCGACAATTGCAACGGGAATGATTATCGGTAACAAACCTTCCGAACTTGCAAAATTTTCATTTCTTATGGTTATAATACCAATCCTTGGTGAAACTTTTCTTGATATTATCAGCGGCGACCTTTTGGCAAGTTCAATAGGAATTATACCTCTTGTAATAGGTTTTGTCTCTGCATTTTTATCAGGATTTTTCGCGTGTAAAGTAATGATTAATATAGTAAAGAAAGGTAAACTTATTTGGTTTGCCGTGTATTGCCTTATCATTGGCTTGATTGCAATTTTTATAGGAATATAATTAAATGAGTTATAATTTTTTAGAAGGCGAAACGCTTTTATTCGATAAACCTTACGGTTGGACTTCCTTTGATGTGGTTAACAAAGTAAAGGTTTTTCTTAAATACTATTGTCATAATCCGAAAATAAAAGTAGGTCATGCGGGAACTTTAGATCCGCTTGCAACGGGCCTGGTAATTGTTTGTACCGGGAAAAAAACAAAGGAAATAGATTTGATTCAGGCTTACGAGAAAGATTATGAAGGAATTATTATAATCGGAGCAACGCGCCCTTCGTTTGATAAAGAAACAGAAATAGATCAAACATTTGATTATTCACATATTACAGAACAAGATATCTATAGTACGGCTGAAAAATTTATCGGAAAACAACAACAAATTCCTCCGATATATTCTGCTGTTAAAATAAATGGTGTTAGAGCTTACGAACATGCCAGAAAGAAAAATTTTGAAATAGAAAAAAAAATACAAGCCAAAGATATAGAGATATTTGATTTTGAAATAACAAAAATAAACTTACCTAAAGTGCATTTCAAAATAAAATGTAGTAAAGGTACATATATCAGGGCAATTGCAAGAGATTTCGGAAATATTCTCGCTTGCGGCGCTTATCTCGAAGAATTACGTCGTACGGCAATAGGAAATTTCCGGGTTGAAGATGCTATGGATGTAGAATCATTTCGAGAAATAATTCTATCAAATACAGATAGTTAGAAAAAAAGACTTGACAAAACTTTCGTTTTATATTATCTTTGCAAGCTTCGTTTGATTATACAAATGTGCAAAGAATAAATCTTAAATTTGTATATATCTAAAATAATTAAAAAACGATTAAAATAATATTTCGAATGAAATTATCTCAATTTAAATTTAATCTTCCCGACGAACTGATTGCTTTAGAACCTTCTACTTATAGAGATGAAGCAAGATTAATGGTCGTCGATAGGAAAGCAAAAACTATTGAACACAAAATGTTTAAGGATATCCTTAAACATTTTGAAGATGGAGATCTTATGATTTTAAATAACTCCAAGGTTTTTCCCGCCTTGCTCTACGGTGAAAAAGAAAAAACGGGAGCAAGAATAAAAGTTTTGCTGCTTAGAGAATTAAACAAAGAAACTCGCTTGTGGGATGTTATTGTTGACCCTGCTAGAAAAATTCGTATCGGAAATAAATTATATTTCGGAGATAATGATGAATTAGTTGCGGAAGTTATTGATAATACAACCTCACGAGGAAGAACAATTCGTTTCTTGTTCGAAATGCCTTATGAACAGTTTAAAAGTATTATATACCAATATGGAAATACTCCGTTACCCGATCTTTTGCAAAAGAAAAGGGATATTAAGGAAGAAGATGAAGAATGGTTTCAAACCGTTTATGCTAAAAATGTAGGCTCTGTTGCCGCTCCTTTTGCAGGATTGCATTTTTCGAGAGAACTTCTAAAGCGTTTGGAAATTATTGGAGTTGATTTTGCTGAGGTTACTTTACATACAGGTCTCGGTAATTTCAGAAGTATTGATGTGGAAGATCTTACAAAACATAAAACGGATTCTGAAGAAATGGTTGTTGATGAAACTGTTGTACAGAAAGTTAATAGAGCTAAAGATGAAAAAAGAAATATTTGTGCTGTAGGAACAACATCAATGAAAGCTTTAGAAACGGCAACAACGCTTTCGGGAAAAATAAAAGCATATAGCGGGTGGACTAATAAATTTATTTTTCCGCCGTATGATTTCACTGTTGCAAACAGAATGATTACCAATTTCCATATGCCGATGTCTCCAATGTTAATGATGACTGCTGCTTTTGGCGGCTATGACCTTATTATGGAGGCTTATAAAATAGCTATTGAAGAGAAATATAAATTTTTTGCATACGGAGATGCAATGTTTATTAAATAAGAACGTTAAATATAAAGTAATAAAAATAAAATATGGTAGATTATAAAATTAAAGATATAAATCTTGCGGATAGCGGCAGAAAAGCAATTGAAATGGCTGAAAAAGAAATGCCTGGATTGATGGCATTGAGAAAAGAATATTCAACTTCAAAACCATTGCGCGGCGCAAGAATAATGGGCTCGCTACACATGACAATTGAAACTGCAGTCTTAATTGAAACACTTAAAGAACTCGGAGCCGATTTAAGATGGGCGAGTTGTAATATTTTTTCGACGCAAGATCATGCTGCTGCAGCAATTGCAAAAGCCGGCATCCCTGTATTTGCTTGGAAAGGTGAAACTTTGGAAGAATATTGGAAATGTACATTAGAAGCATTATCTTTTCCTGATGGTAAAGGTCCGAACATTATCGTTGATGATGGCGGTGATGCTACACTATTAATACATTGGGGATATAAACTCGAAGAAGATAAAGGTAAGTTTGCAGAAAATAATCTTAATAAAGAAGAAAAAATTATTGTTTCTCTATTAAAAGAAACATATAAAAACAATCCGACGAAATGGCATGATTTAGTGAAAGAAATGAAGGGTGTTTCCGAAGAAACAACTACCGGCGTTCATAGATTATATAAAATGTTTGAAGAAAAAACCTTGCTTTTCCCGGCTATTAATGTTAATGATTCCGTTACAAAATCAAAGTTCGATAATTTGTATGGCTGCCGCGAATCCCTTGCGGATGGTATTAAAAGAGCTACGGATGTTATGATTGCGGGAAAAGTTGTAGTTGTTCTTGGCTATGGCGATGTAGGTAAAGGTTGCGCAAAATCTATGAGATCTTACGGTGCAAGAGTAATTATTACGGAAATAGATCCTATTTGTGCTTTACAAGCATCGATGGAAGGCTTTGAAGTTACTACTGTTGAAGAAGCGGTTAAAGAAGGAAATATATTTGTAACTGCTACGGGAAACAAAGATGTTATCACTTTCGAAACAATGTCTAAAATGAAAGATCAGGCTATTGTTTGTAATATTGGTCATTTTGACAACGAAATACAAGTTGACGCGTTGGAAAATGCTTCTGATGTTAAAAGAATCAATATTAAACCTCAAGTTGATAAATATACTTTTGCAGACGGACATTCAATATATTTGCTGGCTGAAGGCAGATTGGTAAATTTAGGTTGCGCTACCGGACATCCCTCTTTCGTTATGAGCAATTCATTTACAAATCAAACTTTGGCACAAATAGAATTATGGACGAAGCCTCATGAACTTGGTGTTTATCGTTTACCCAAAATTCTTGATGAAGAAGTTGCAAGATTACACATAGGGCAGCTTGGCGTTAAACTTACAAAACTAACCAAGGAGCAAGCAGATTATATTGGCGTTCCTGTTAACGGTCCATATAAACCTGAACATTATAAATATTAAAACATGCAGTCGAACATGCAGTCGAAATTAAAAATAGTTGCAATAATTTGTTTTTTGATATTTTCATTTAGTAAATGTATTACTTATAATGTAAATTTTCCCTTTGTTTCCTTTGAAAGAACATATGATTTGTATTTGTCTTCAAATGCAGATCTATATTCGATGAGCGGTTCAATTATTGATACAACTGTTGGAGCGGGATATAAGGGAATCATAGTATTTCGTAGAGCCTCTGATGGTTATCCCGATGATTTTATTTGTTTTGATAGAGCCTGTACTAGTGATGGATGCAACTATTATAATAAAATTGAATTAGGCCGTTTTGATATTTTTGCAAAATGCCCTGTTTGTGGTACTCAATATGATTTATTAAGTTACGGATGGCCAACAACCTCTAATGCAGAGGGAAATAAAAGCAATCCGTTACAACAATATAGTACATATTTTAGTGGAAGACATGTAGTAGTTGAAAATAAATAAGTTATGGAAGAATGGATTTATTTGGCTTTAGGCTTTGCTTGGATAGTTTTATCGGCAGTATTAAGTAATAAAAAGAAGAATTCGGATAAAGCTTCTACAACAAATAATAAAGAAATAACAAAATCTTTTAAAGAAGAAATAAAAAGTGTTTTTAGTGATTCGGAAGATATTTTTTATAAACCGGAATTTTTAGAAGAAAAAAACATCAATAAAACTACCCCCTCAAGGACAAAAATTGCACCTCAAACAGAGAAATTATCCTCTCCAAATGTTAAAATTTTGCCTTCGGAAAAAATTTTAACAAAAAAAATACAAAATGAAATTTCTCAAAATTCATTTGATAATCAAAATGTTGAAGAAGATAATCATTTTAATTTGAGGCAAGCAATAATTTTTTCCGAAATTTTACGCACTCCATATATAGATTAATTTTAAAAATTAGTTAAATTTGCAGGCAATAGTGTTTTCGATAAAACACTCGTGTGAATTATGTAATTTTTGAAAAATAAATAATAATAAAACTATATGGTATGTTAAAAAGATTACTTTTTTCAGTAGGATTTTCACTTGCTTTTAGTATCGGGCTATTTGCTCAATTTGGTACTTTGCAAGGTGTTATCAAAGACAAAACAACAAACGAACCAATACCTTTAGCTAATGTTGTAGCCCAAGTTAGTGGTCTTCAAAAAGGCGGTGCTGCTACCGATTTTGACGGGTTATTTTCCATTAAACCTCTCGAAGCCGGTACTTATGATGTTGTTGTTTCTGCAATTGGCTATCATAAATTTACTATGACGAATGTTCGGGTTATTGCGGACAGAATTGAAATTCTTCGCGATATTCAACTTACACCGGAAACAGTAGATATCGGTGTCTTTGAAGTTGTTGAATATGAAGTTCCTCTTATCCAAAAGGATAAAACTACAGTGGGAGGAACAATGACTTCTGAGGAAATCGATAAAATGCCCGAAAAATCAATTGCTGCTGTTGCAACAACAGTTGGAGGGGTATTCTCTCGTGACGGTGAAGTTGGTAGTATTCGTGGTCAACGTTCGGAAGGTACGGTTTATTACATTGACGGTATTAGGGTTACAGGCTCTACTTCATTACCTCAATCTGCCTATGACCAAATTTCCGTTATTCTCGGTGGTGTTCCTGCACAGTATGGTGACGTAACTGGTGGTGTTGTTTCTATTACAACAAAAGGCCCAAGTCGTGACTTTAGTATGGGTGTTGAATATCAAACTTCGGGTTTTGGAGAAAAGAAAGGTTTGGATGCTTATGGATACAATAGAGTTGGGATCAACTTAACAGGTCCGCTAATCAAAAGTAAAAACCCAAATGATCCTTCCTCAATTTTAGGTTATTTTTTATCTGCTGAAGCAACATATCAGTTTGACGGTGCACGTAAAATGAATGGTATTTGGACTGCAACTGATGAATATCTTGATTATTTGTTGACTAACCCGTTAAGGGTTAATGATGCAGGTACAGGAACTTGGACTAATGCAAGTTTTGTTACCGAAGATGATCTTTATTTTAGAAAATCTACTGTAAATACACCTGCAATAAATGTTGCTGCTTCCGGAAAAATAGATATTAAAACAACTCAGAATATGAACTTATCTATCGGGGGTAATTATAGTTATTATAACTATAGAGGTTATAATTATGCTTCAAGTATGTTTAACCATTTTAATAACTCTCAAAATATAGGCCAAACCTGGCGTGTGTACGGTCGTTTATATCATAAATTTAATACGGGAGAAGATGCAGTTCTTCAAAACGTATTCTATACTTTACAATTCGATTATACACGAGTTACAGCTGTTTCTCAGGATGCAACACATAAAGACAATTTGTTTGATTACGGTTATATAGGCCAATACCAAAGAAGTAGATACAAACAATATGCTGAAAATTCAACTATAACAGTTAATGTTGATGGAGAAGACAAAACTTTATCAGGAGTAAGAGTTTTTACTGGTTATGTTGACTCTTTAGTTACATTTAATAGAGGTGAGGCAAATCCGTATTTAGCTAATTATATGGATCAATATTACAGTTTATTTACAAATTCTACAGGACATTATTCAAATATTGATGAAATTATATCTGGCGGAGGCTTCCTTAACGGAACAGGTCCATCATCTATTTACTCTTTATTTACTGCACCAGGTACACTTCAAAGCAATTATTCCGAAACATTTAATCAACAATATGGGATTTCTTTCAGATTAAATGCAGACATCAAAAAGCATGCTTTGCAATTAGGAGTTCAATATGAACAAAGAATAAACTCATCTTATGGTGTTAATGCTCAGAATTTATGGCAATATATGCGCCAGTATGCAAACACTCATATTTCAGAGTTAGACCTTGAAAATCCTATTTTATTATATGACGGTGACGTGTTTTTGGGACAAGTAGATTATAATTATATTTATAATGCAAATGCACAATATAAAATAGATAAAAGCTTAAGGAGTTTATTAGGTCTAAGTGTTGATGGTACTGAATGGATAGATACAGATTCTTATGACCCTATTAATAATACTATTAATTATTACGATAATAGCGGTAATTATATTACAGGAAACTTGAATGGTGATTTAAGCATTGATATGTTTTCTGCCGATGAACTTTTAGATAATGGACTGGTTACTTATCGCGGCTATGATGCATATGGCAATAGAATAAAAGGAACTCATTCTGTAGATGATTTTTTAACAAAAAAAGATGACTCTGAAGAATACTATACCAGACCGATTGGAGCTTCAAGACCTAATTACCTGGCATTTTATCTTCAAGATGTATTCTCTTTCAGAGACCTTATATTTAATATTGGTGTTCGTGTAGACAGATATGACGCTAACCAATCAGTATTAAAAGATCCGTATCTCCTTTTTGATGCATATACTGTAGCAGATTTAAAAGCAAATAATACTCAATTCGGAATTCCTGATAATATGGGAGATGATTATGTTGTATATGTTGATAACATGAATGATGTAAACGAAATAATGGGTTATCGTTACGGAAATACTTGGTATGATGCCAATGGTATTTATATTACCGACCCGGAAACGGTATTAAATGCGGGTAATGGTATTTCACCGTATTTAAAAGATCCGTCTAATACATCAACTATTGAAGGAAAAATGTTTACAGACTATAAACCACAATGGAATGTAATGCCTAGAATATCTTTCTCCTTCCCAATATCTGATGAGGCTCTTTTCTTTGCTCACTACGACATTCTAACACAAAGACCGACATCTTATGCAACTTTAGATATTTCTGACTATTATTATATGCCTAGTAAAGGTTCGGGTACTACACCAATTAATAACCCTAACTTAAAACCTGAAACTACAATAGAATATGAAATAGGTTTCCAACAAAGATTAACTCAATCTTCTGCTTTAATTATTTCGGCTTTCTATCGTGAATTGCGTGATCAAATACAAATATACCGTTATACGGGTGCTTATCCAAGAACATATTATTCTTTCGAAAATCTTGATTTTGGTACTATTAAAGGGTTAACGGTTTCTTATGACCTTAGAAGAACAAAAAATATCAGAATTAAAGCTTCTTATACCTTACAATTTGCTAATGGTACCGGTTCTGATCCAACAGCAACCCAATCTATTGTAACATCAGGTCAACCTAATTTACGTACTTTAACCCCAACTAACGATGACCAAAGACATAGAATTACATTAAATGTTGATTATCGTTTTGGCGAAGGAAAAAGATACAATGGTCCTAAAACGGTTAGAACTAATAAAAAAGGAGAAGAAAAAACTATTAATTGGTTACAAAATACAGGTGTGAATATCGTTTTCCAAGGTGGAACAGGTACTCCTTTTACAAAAGCTAAATATTCTTACTCTTTGGTTGACGGTAGCAGAATTATTGACGGTTCAATTAACGGTTCTCGTATGCCTGCTTTCTTTAGATGTGATTTGCGCCTCGATAGAGACTTTAACATCACTTCTAAAAAAGATGCTAAAACACAACATTATTTGAATGTTTATTTACAAGTATTAAATGTGTTTAATTCAGCTAATGTTCTCAGCGTATATTCATATACAGGTAATGCAGACAGTGATGGATATTTGAGTGATCCTCAATTCCAATCTCTTATACAACAACAATTAAACGAAGCATCTTATAGATTACTTTACTCAATTAGGGCTAATGATCCAAGTAACTATTCTGGTCCAAGAGTTATCAGATTAGGTGTAAGCTATAATTTTTAACGATTAATTATTCTTGAAATGAAAAATTATATAACTATGAAAAATATATTAAGTTTATTATTATCAATTGTTTTGTGCTTTTGCCTGACTTTTGAGGCTTTTGCTGAGAAAGAGAGAGGATCCGGCGCAAAATCATCTGCTCAAATTAAATCTAATTCGGCGGGTTGTGCTCCTGGTGCCGGCTATAAAATGTTACAAGTTAATAATGTAAGTTGTCGTATAAATACAGGTGGTGATATGTGGTGGAATTTTGAAACTGCTATGTATGAAATCCCAAAAGGTTCTAATAAAACCAGTATGTTTGCTGCCGGGTTATGGATTGGTGGTGTTGATGACAATGAGCAATTAAAACTTGCTGCAATCCGATTCAGACAAGGACCGAGATCTCTTAGATTCCCTGGTGGTAATGACTATTGGCCGGGTCCGTTATCAACCGATAATAAAGCCGATATTAGTGCAAGTATGTGTTTGGAATATGATAAGTTATTCTCTATGTCACGTGACATGGTTAATGAATTTCTTTCTAACTGTGATCCCGAAACAGGAATTTATGATCCTTCTATTGATCCTGAATATTCTATTCCTGCCGATATTACAAATTGGCCGGCTCATGGAGATGTTACAGAACCAAATTTCCACAGTTTTTATTTGGCTCCATTTTTTGATAATGATGGAGATGGTGTTTATAATCCACTTATGGGAGATTATCCATATTACGATTTAAATAATGATTTATGTCCTACAAATTATGCAGGAGATCCGAATTATAAACCTGAAGTAACTATGGAAGAAAGATTAGGTCATGGAGGACTTTCTAATACTAATCAAATATTTAATAGTGTTCTTGTCGATCAAGTTATTAAAGGTGATGAAACTCTTTGGTGGGTGTTTAATGATAAGGGTAATATTCATAGCGAAACTTTCGGTCAACCTATCGGTTTCGAAATTAGAGCTCAAGCCTTTGGCTTTTCTTCTAATGACGAAATTAATAATATGACCTTCTATAGCTATGAGATTATTAACCGCTCAACTTATACATTAAATGAAACTTATTTCAGTCAATGGGTTGATACGGACTTAGGATATGCAAAAGATGACTATGTAGGTTGTGACGTACTAAGAGGTCTTGGTTATGCTTATAACGGAAAAGATGTTGATGGTTCCGGACAATATAATGCATACGGAAGTCAACCTCCCGCAATTGGTGTCGATTTTTTCCAAGGTCCTTATTTAGATCCCGATGGTTATGATAATCCGGGATTTTATGGAGACAGACTTTTAGGTCCTTCATATAATCTTACTAATACTGCAAACGCAAATTTAAATTGTAATATAGTTTCACAAGACGGTTTTCTTATAGATTTTACTTACGGAGAATCTTCCGAACATAGTGGTAGATTCTTGGTAAATTCTGCAGCTATTAATGGTATCAATTTCGGTAATGGTATCGTTGATGATGAACGTTATGGTATGCGCAGATTTGTTTACCATAATAATGCTGATGGTTATATGGGAGATCCGGATATGGCTATTGACTATTATAACTTCTTAAGAGGTATCTGGAAAGATAATACCAAAATGAAATATGGGGGTAATGCTCACTCTAGCTCTGGTGCAGAAGATATTGAAACAGATTTTATGTTTCCGGGAGACTCCGATCCTTGTTTATGGGGAACAAAAGGTATTCCTCCTGCTAATGTTTATTGGACAGAACAAACCGCTGGTAACCAACCTGAAGATAGAAGGTTTATGCAATCTGCAGGTCCTTTTACACTTAAACCGGGTCAGGTTAACTATATTACTGTCGGTATTCCTTGGGCAAGGGCTACATCGGGCGGTCCATGGGCTTCTGTTGAGTTGTTAAGAAAAGTTGATGATAAATGTCAAGCTTTATTTGATAATTGCTTCGCTGTTACTAATGGTCCTAATGCTCCTGATTTAACTATTCGCGAACTTGAAAACTCTCTTGTGTTCTATTTAACTAATAGGAGAACCAATGACTCAGGTAATAACTTTGGTGAAAGTTATATTGAAGTTGACCCGTATCTTGCTACACTTCCTCCTTATGAAGAATATGATTCGACAGGTAATGTTATTTCAACAATATATATGGATTCGGCTTATAGATTTGAAGGATATATAGTTTATCAACTAATAGATGCCGAAGCTTCTATTGCTGATATTGGAGATCAATCTAAAATTAGAGAAGTGTTCCAATGCGATATTAAGAATAGTGTAACTAAGCTTGTTAATTATGATTATGATTCTTACTTAGACGCTAATGTTCCTACGGCGAAAGTTAATGGTTCTAACGAAGGTATTACCCATTCTTTTGTTCTTACAAAAGATGCTTTTACTGAAGGTACATTAGTTAATCATAAAAGTTATTATTTTACTGTTGTTGCTTACGGTTACAATGAATATATGAAATATTCAGATCAAGCTGATCAATGGATAAGTGGAGTATGTGGTATAGACGGACAAAAGACTCCGTTCCTTTCGGGAAGAAAGAATATTAAAACTTATGAAGCCATACCTCATATACCTATTGGCGGTGTTAGAGCAAATTCAACCTATGGAGAACAACCGGCTATTACCCGTGTTCAAGGCCGTGGTAATGGAGGTTTTGTTCTTATGATTGAAGATAGCTCAATAGATGAAATTTTATCTAAAGATCCAATCAAGTATGAATTAGATGAAAATAATCAGCTATCTGTTTCTACATTATTTTTCCCGCCAAGTGATTACATTGATAGAATTTCTCATCTAACAAACTTAGGTGATGAAGATTATCCTATTGCTTATGACTTAAACTATAAGAAAAATTATGCTCCTCTCGCTATTAAAGTAATTGATCCGTTAAATGTTATTCCTGGAGAATTCGAATTAAGATTTGAAGAGATGGAATATGTTGTATTAAATAATGTTAGTGGAGACACAAGAGGCGCGGATACTGCCGGAAAATGGGTTAACGGTTGGGTATTAACAGACCTGAAATCGGGACAATCTTATAGATCAGACACAACTACAGTATTCCAGAACGAACAATTGTTTTTTGATTTCGGACTATCCATAATGTTAGAACAAACCTATTATTCCAGACCTTATGATGTAGGCGTATTTATGGACGGAACTGAGCAAAAGAAGACAAGATCAATATTGGCTCCAAACAATGGTTTATTATTCTCTGAAATTGTATATGCTGATAGTTTAAAAAAATGGTTAACAGGGATTCAAGACTTTGATGAAAGCGGTCCTTATAACTGGATTCGCTCCGGTGAAAGTGTTGATTCTGGAAATCCTTCTGATAATGACTGGAACTTGTCTATAAGTGGAGGTACACCAAGTGGTACGGCTTATGACCCTCAAGGTATTTATGAGAATGTTGCCGGTAAATGGTGGGCTCCTTATTATCTTGCTAGTCACAAAGACCAACATGTTGTTGCTCCAGCTTATACCCCTGCTTCTAAAAGCACTTTTAATAGCACATCTTTGTATAGTGTTGATATAGTATTCACTTCTGATAAATCAAAATGGACAAGATGTCCTGTTGTGGAAATGTGTCCTGATAAAACATTATCGGAAGGAAATCAAGATAAATATTTTGTAAGAAAATCTTTATCAGTTGATAAAGACGGTAATAAAGCTGACCCAAGTAAAGGAAGTGTTTTTAACGATCCTGAATCACCAAATTATATTAGTGCAACCGGTATGGGTTGGTTCCCTGGTTATGCTATTAATGTTGAAACAGGGGAAAGATTAAATATGATGTTTGGTGAAGATTCATGGTTGGTTGGTGAAAATGGTAGAGACATGAAGTGGAATCCAACTCCAAATATTGTTCTTAATATGTACTATCCGCCTGAATATTATACTAATCCGCCATCATCGGCATTGCTCTTTGGAGGAAAACATTATATCTATGTTTTTGGTGCTAACAAAAAAACCAGAACCGGTACAGGTATGGAAATATTTGATAGCCCTGCATATGATGCTGGTACCTGGGCTCACTTCAACTTGAGCAGTACAAATTTCCCAACAGATAGACTTAATGCTGTTTATGGAAACGTTATGTGGGTTGGTATTCCTCTAATTTCAAGTCAATATTACTCTGAAGATCAAGCATACCTTGATAATCAGGCTACTGTTAGAATTCGTATCAACAGACCTTATGAAAGATATTTTTCCGGAACTAATATAATAGACACTATTATGGTTCCAAGTAAATCAAATAATTATTTCTATCCTACTTATAGATTCTCTACAGGTGATATTGCAGCGGAAACAGATGTTCAAGCACTAAAAGAATCAGAACTTGAGATTATAAGAGTTGTTCCTAATCCATATTACGGTTTATCTGATTATGATGCTAACCAATTGGAAAATAATATTAAGATTATTAATCTACCGCATACTTGTACAATAACAATCTACAATGCCGGCGGTCAATTCATTCGCCAATTCACTAAATCTAGTGAACAAACATATCAAGTTTGGGATTTGAAAAACTCTAAAAACATTCCAATTGCAAGTGGTATGTATCTCATCCATGTTAATGCTCCGGGTATCGGAGAGAGAACTGTTAAATGGTTTGGTCAATTACGTCCTGTAGACTTAAATACCTTCTAATATCATAATGTTTATAATATTAAAAACTATAAATGATGAAAAAATTATATAGAAAATATTTATCAGCTTTCATTGCAATCATGTTAATCAGTCCTGCCATGCTTTTTGCTGGAAATAAGGACCGTACCGGGGAAGCTGGCGCATCCGAAATATTAATTAACCCTTGGGGAGCAAGCTCCGGATGGGGTAACTGTAATACTGCTTCGGTACGCGGTATTGAAGGTACTTTTATGAATATTGCAGGAACAGCCTTTACAAAAGGTACGGATGTAAAATTCTCTTATACCTTTTATGTAGGTCAAATTAACTTATTAACTGCGGGGCTCAGCCAGCAAGTTGGTAAAACAGGCGTTCTCAGTATATATATATCTAATATGGCTTTCGGAGAAATTCCAATCATACATGCAGATGACCCTGATTTACCAAAAGGAGTTTATTCTCCAAATTCTTTAAATATTGGTCTTGCTTATGCTAAAGTCTTCTCCAATAGTATTTATGGAGGTATTCAAGTTAAACTTATTAACCAAAGCTTATATAACTTATCTGCTACCGGAGTTGCTTTTGACGTCGGTATACAATATGTTACAGGTAAAAAAGATAATTTGAAATTCGGTATTACTCTTAAAAATTGGGGCCCTAACATGAAATTTTCCGGTGACGGACAATCCATTCGTGTTAATGTTTCCGGTAAAGGTGAAAACCAGTTTACTCTTCAAATCAGATCGGCAACTTATGAATTACCTTCTCAATTGTTGATAGGACTGTCTTACGACTTTATTACAGAAACCGAATATAGATTTACTCTCGCAGGTACATTTATTTCTAATGCATTTGCAAAAGATCAAATAGCTCTCGGTTTAGAAATATCTCTTAAAGAATATCTCATCCTTCGTGGCGGATATACTTATGAACAAGGTATTTTTAACTTCGATACAAGAACAACATTGTTCTCAGGTCCAAGTTGCGGTCTAACGGTTAATATTCCTGTTAATAAACAAACTCGTAACGGCTTTGGCTTAGACTATAGTTACAGGTTTACTAATCCTTTCGGAGGCGTACATACAGTTGGCGTAACAGTCGATTTTTAGTAATTAAATTTACATATTAATTCCTTGAAAGAACCCTTAAATCAAGGGTTCTTTCATTTTATTATTTAACCACCAAAAAAATATATATTATGGCAGAAGTGAAATATTTTACAGCTGAAGGTCTGAAAAGATTAAAAGACGAATTACAGTATCTTATTTCTGTTGAAAGACCTGAAATATCACGTAGAATTGCAGAAGCTCGCGATAAAGGTGATCTCTCCGAAAATTCGGAATATGATTCTGCTAAGGATGCTCAAGGTATGCTTGAGATTAAAATTGCCCAAATGCAAGAAACCCTTGGTATGGCTCAAATTATCGATGAAAGTAAATTGGATGGAGATAAAGTCCTTATCCTTAGTAAAGTTACTATTAAAAACCTTACTACACTTAAAGTAATGGAATATACTATAGTTCCTGAAAACGAAGCCAATATGAAAGAAATGAAAATCTCAGTAGCCTCTCCTATTGCTAAGGGGCTTCTCGGAAAATGTATTGGCGAAATTGTAGAAATTAATGTTCCCGTAGGCTTAATCAAATTTGAAATTATTAATATCTGTAGATAATTATGGCTTCAATATTCTCAAAAATAATAACGGGCGATATCCCAAGCTATAAAATAGCTGAAAATGAATATTGCTACGCTTTCTTAGATATAAATCCTCTTACGGAAGGTCATACTCTGGTTGTACCTAAAAAGGAAATTGATTATTTATTTGATGTTGAGGATCCTTTGTATGCTGAGCTATTTTTATTCTCTAAAAAAATAGCAAAAGCTCTTAAGGAAGTTTTTAAATGCGAAAGGGTTGGAATGGCAGTTCTCGGCTTTGATGTTAATCATGCACATATTCATCTTGTGCCGATGAATAAACTTTCCGATCTTGATTTTTCTAAGGAAAAATTAAAATTAAATTCGGAACAATTTCAAGAAATAGCAACAAAAATAATTAATACTCTGTAGAGGAGCAAAAAAAGCTCCTCTACAGAATTAATATGCTCTCATATTTTTTCCTTGATAATAATTTACAAAAGCAAGATTCGACACCCTGTTACCTCCGGGCGTAGGAAAATTACCGGTAAAATACCAATCACCGTGGTTATTTGGGCATGCTTTGTGTAAACTCTCAATGGATTGAAATACTACAGTAACTTTTGCGTTGCAATCTTTAGGCTTGACAATCTGACTTATTTTTGCGGAAATTTCCTCGGTCGTAAACGGTTCGTAAATCTGTTTTACGTAATTAGTTTCCATTAAACTATTATTTTCTTTAGCCCTTATAATATCATTGTAAACTTTTTCAATAATATATTGCATGTTGCGCTCTTTTAATAAAGATATTGCAGCATTAAAGGCAACAAAATCAGATAATTTAGCCATATCTATACCGTAACAATCGGGATATCTTATTTGTGGAGCGGAAGAACCTATTATTATATGTTTAGGACCAAGTCTGTCTAATATTTTAATAATACTTTGCCTTAGAGTCGTTCCCCTTACAATGGAATCGTCCACAATTACTAAGTTATCAATGTCTTCTTTTACAATACCGTAAGTAGTATCATAAACGTGGGCAACAAGATCGTCGCGTTCGGAATCTTCGGTAATAAAAGTTCGCAACTTAATATCTTTTACTGCAACTTTTTCAAAACGGGGATGAAAATCTAAAATCTCTTTCAATTTTTCAGTACAAATCTCTCTTCCTTCGGCACAAATCTGTTCATACTTCAAATTATCGCAATACGAATTTAACTCATCCATTAATCCGTAATAAGCGTCTACAGCCGTATTAGGAATATAAGAAAATATTGTGTTTTTAATGTCGTAATCAATCTTTTCCAGTAAAGTCTTACTCAGATACTTTCCTAATAACTTCCTTTCTCTATAAATATCTTTATCCGTCCCGCGGGAGAAATAAATTCTTTCAAATGAACAAGGAGAAGGATTCACTGCTTCCTTTTCAACAAAATAATCAATAATAACATTTCCGTTATACTTAACAATTAAAGTTTGTCCCGGGAGCAATTCATGAATATCCTCTACTTTAACATTAAAAGTAGTTTGAATTACCGGTCTCTCTGATGCTGCAACAACAACCTCATCATCAATATAATAATAAGCAGGTCTGATACCGGCGGGATCTCTTAGAATGAAAGAATCACCGTGGCCGAACATTCCTCCGATAACATAACCGCCGTCCCATTTCTTTGTTGAACGCTGTAATATAGACAGAATATCAATATTTTCAATAATTAATTTAGTGGCATCAAATTTATTAATACCGTCTTTTTTAAATTGTCTATATAATTTTTCGTTTTCATCATCCAAAAAATGCCCGATTTTTTCAAGAATAGTAACGGTATCCGATGTTCTTTGAGGATATTGACCTATTTCTTCCAAATGAGAAAACAACTCAGGAATGTTTGTTAAATTGAAATTACCGGCTAACACGAGATTTCTCGTTTTCCAGTTATTCTTTCTCATCACAGGATGAAGGTTATGTATATCGTTTTTGCCGTAAGTCCCGTAACGTAAATGTCCCAAATAAGTTTCACCTACGAAAGGTAAAACTTCCTTTAAAATAGTTGTATCTTCTAGATTTTTATTAGAATTTTCCTGTAAAGCATTATTAAGCTGAGAAAAAACTCTCTTAAACAAATCCTTAATAGGAGCCTGGTCATTAGAACGTAATCTGTCAATATATTGAATGCCAGGAGGTAAATCGAATTTAATACAAGCCAAACCAGCCCCATCTTGTCCGCGATTGTGTTGCTTTTCCATTAATAGATGCATCTTGTTAAGAGCATAAAAATAAGTTCCGTACTTATTCTTATAATAATCAATAGGTTTTAATAACCGAATAAATGCAATACCACATTCATGTTTAATAGGTTCACTCATTTTGTGTCTGGTTAAAAATATTTTGCGAAAGTATAAAAAAAAATCCAATCTCTAAAATAATCATAAAAAAGACTAAATCAGCAATATAACTTCATTTTTGTGAATAAAAAGTTGTATTATTGCACTTTAATTTTTAATCTTGAAATAAAAATTAACATTACTTCAAGAAGTTCTATATCTAGAAATTAGAAGTGAAATTGAAAAACTAAATTTATGCAGTTGATAGCCGTATATGGTAAAGAAATTTTAAATGAGAATCTGGGTTTTTTACAAAAAATTGTAGATAGAGTAGAAGCCGAAGGCTATCAGTTAACTTTTTTTTCAGATTTTTATAAAAAAATCTCTGCTTCCATTACCTTTAAAAATGAAGTAAAGACATTTACATCTAATGTTGATCTGAATTCCGGTGTAAAATTTTTATTTTCAATTGGTGGCGACGGAACAATGCTCGAATCTGCAAGAATAACAAAAAATCTGAATATTCCGGTTTTAGGTTTTAACCTCGGAAGAATGGGGTTTCTTTCCATCGTTAAGCAAAACAATATTGATGATGTTTTAGATGAATTATTTAACAATAAATATATTGTTGAAGAAAGAACTTTAGTTAAGTTGGAAGATGAAAATAATTGCTTTAATGGCAATAATTTCGCTTTAAACGAAGTCTGTTTTTTGCGAAAGAACCCGTATTCATTATTAACTATAAAAGTTTGGATTAATGATATTTTTTTAAATAGATATTGGTCAGACGGACTTATTGTCGCAACACCTACAGGTTCAACTGCTTATTCTTTAAGTTGCGGCGGACCAATCCTTGACCCAAAAGTCGATAGCTTTGTACTAAGCCCCATCGCATCACACAATTTAACTGTTAGTCCGATCGTTATTCCTGATGATAGTATTATTAAGGTGTGTGTTGAATGCCGCGATCCGGAATTTTGCGTAAATGTTGATTATGTATCCAAAATCTTTAAAAGCGGTAGCGAGTTTATTGTGAAAAAAAACGATTTCAGATTTAAACTTATTCAACCTTTCAGCATAAACTTCTTTAATACAATTAGAGATAAATTAAATTGGGGAATTGATGTCAGAAATTAAAAAAGATTGTACTTTTGTGGCTTGTAAAAAAATGAAGATAAACAAACTGATATTAATATTCTTGCTGTTGGTTACCGCTTTTTCTTGTTTCGGACAAAGGATGGAAGTAGGAGTCAATGGCGGTGCAAGCTATTATCTCGGTGATATTAACCCCGGAAAACACTTTATTGAATCGGATTATACTTTCGGACTTTATTATAGATATAATTTTACCAAAAGAATTTCATTGAAAGTCTCAGGTAATTATTTAAGACTACATAGTGCAGATGAAAAAACCAAAGAAGACTTAATTAGAAATGCATGGTTTAAGTCCGATATGATTGATATTAGTTTACTTGGTGAAATTAATTTTCTTCCTTTCTTTATTGGTGCAAAGCAGCATATATGGACTCCGTATCTTACAGGTGGGTTCAGCATTGGGCTCCCGATGAATATTGAAGGAGGTTTCTTAAATGATGAGTTTACCTTTAATAATGAAGGTTTATATAGCGAAAGAGAATCTGTCGGACAAAAAAATTCAATTATACCGAATTTGGTTATAGGATTCGGTATTAAAGTCTCTTTATCAAAAAAAGTAGGAATTCATGTAGAATGGGTTATGCACAAAACATTTGTAGATTGGATTGATGGAATTTACTATTATGACAATTATGATTTTTTCGACAGAAATAATATTTTATATGTATGTAATACTACCAATACGGATTGGTATTCAATGTTTCAACTAGGATTATCTTATAAATTTGAAATGCCGAAAAAGAAAAAATGTTTAGAACATTTGAATAATTTCTGATGATGAAAGAAAAATCTTTACCAAAACATATCGCTATTATAATGGATGGCAACGGCAGATGGGCAACGGCACAGGGCAAAGATCGTAGTTACGGTCACTATAAAGGAGCCGATTCCGTTGACGAAGCTATCCAAGCTTGCATGTCTAAAGATATCCCTTATCTTACTTTATACGCTTTCTCTAAAGAAAACAACAATAGACCTAAAGGCGAAGTTGATGGTCTTATGAAACTGGCAATTGATGCGGTTAATGATAATATTGAACGCTTGAAAGAAAATGAAATCAGAGTCAGAATTATCGGTGACCTAAACAAAATGTTACCCGAAGTTGTTGAAAAATATAAATGGTGCATGGAGGAAACTAAAAATTATAGCAAGCTTACTTTAATTCTTGCGTATAATTATTCTTCCCGCGACGAGATCACACGCGCTACTCAAAAAATAGCTCAAGATATAATCGAAAATAAAATCTCTGTTAATGATATTAACGAAGAATTAATATCAAACTATTTAGATACAAAAGATTTCCCGGATCCGGATATGATTGTTCGTACCGGTGGGGAAAAACGACTTAGCAATTTCTTGCTCTGGCAGGCTTCTTACGCCGAATTATTCGTTACGGATATCCTTTGGCCGGATTTTAAAAAAGAAGATCTGATTAGTGCAATAGACGATTATATGAATAGAGAAAGAAGATTCGGTTTAGTGATTAATAAAAATGATGAAAATGAAAAATAGGCTACTTTTAATATTGTTCTTTGCTGTTTTGATAAGTACCGAATTATATTCGCAAGTCACTTTCTCAAGCGAATTGGATAATATAAATTACAACAGGCCAAAAGAATATACTATTGGTGGAATCTCCGTATCCGGTGTTAAATACCTTGATGAAAATGTGCTGAAAATGATTTCCGGACTTAGAGTAGGAGACAAAATTACCGTTCCCGGAGATCAGATTTCAAACGCAATTAAAAATTTGTGGAAACAAAATTTGTTCGCAGATATTTCTATTACTGCTACATCTATTGTTGATGATCAAATTTTCTTGAATATCTACATGGAAGAAAAACCAAGACTTTCCAAGTTTGCTTTCAAAGGAATAAGTAAATCCGATGCCGATAACCTGCGTGATGAAATGAAGATTGTGAGAGGCGATGTGGTTAATGATAATATGTTGATGAAAGTTAATAATACAATTTCTTCATATTATTCCAAAAAGGGTTTTTATAATGTTAATGTTGATATCCTTCAAGAAAAAGATACTGCCGAAATTAACAGCCTTATACTTACTTTCGTTGTCGATAAAAATAATAAAGTTAGAATCAGTAATATAAACATATCCGGAAATGATTTTCTTGATGATTCACAGGTTAAAATGACATTAAAGGAAACCAAACAAAAAGGTAGTTTTACCGCTTTATCATATATTGATACGCTTTTTATTTCGACGGTAAAGAAATCTATTACTTTCGACTACGGTGAAATATTATATAATATAGGGAAATATGCAGTCCAAAATACTAATATTCGTTTATTTAAAAGTTCGAAATTCGTTGAGGATAAATGGGAAGAAGATAAATTACGTTTAATCGAAAAATATAATTCGCAAGGATTTAGAGATTTTAAAATATTGAGAGACTCCGTATATTTTTCCGAAGATAGACAAAGCCTTGTTTTGGACATAGATGTATCTGAAGGACAAAGATATTACTTTAGAAATATTACCTGGGTTGGAAATACTAAATATACCGCTGATGAACTTAATTCTGTTCTGAAAATTAAAAAAGGCGACGTATATAATAAGAAAGAACTTGATGCTAATCTGAATTTTAACTTGACGGGAATGGATGTTAGTTCTTTGTATATGGACGACGGATATCTTTTCTTTAGAGTTAACCCAATGGAAGTTCTTGTGGAAAACGATTCTATTGATATTGTTATCCAAATTGTTGAAGGTAATCAAGCTAATATCAATAAAGTTAAACTTTATGGAAACTCCAAAACCAATGATTTTGTTGCTATGCGTGAGATACGTACTCGTCCGGGTGATTTGTTCAGCCGCTCAAATATCATACGCTCGCAAAGAGAATTAGCAAGCTTGGGATATTTCAATGCCGAAACAATTACTCCCGATGTTCAGCAAAATCCGATGGACGGAACCGTTGATGTTATTTATACAGTTGAAGAAACTTCTTCCGACCAACTTGAACTTTCTTTAGGATGGGGTTACAGTAGACTTATCGGTACTATCGGTGTTAAGTTCTCCAACTTCTCTTTAAGAAATATATTTAAAAAAGAAGCCTGGCGACCGGTTCCTGTCGGTGACGGACAATCTTTATCCTTTAGATTTCAAACTTACGGAAAACAATATATTAATTTAAGCGCATCATTTACCGAACCATGGCTCGGAAGGAAAAAACCTAATGCGTTTAGTACTACTTACTATTATTCCCGCTATACTAACGGGCTCGCTAAAACAAAAGAAGGTTTTGGCTCTTTCCAGCAACATGCCGTGATTTTAGGTTTAGGAAAAAGATTACAATGGCCGGATGATTTCTTTACTTTGTATCAATCAATTTCACTAATACATTATAATATTAATAATATGGATGTGTTTGATAACGGAATGACTGACGGGTTCTTTTATAATTTTTCATACGGAATAACCCTTTCGAGAAATTCTACCGACCAACCGTATTATCCTCGCAGAGGTTCCGATATTTCTTTGAGTTTGAAACTAACTCCGCCGTATTCTCTTTTCTCGCAAAAAACATCAAGCGATTATGAGGCAATGGATGCTGCCGACAGATATAAATGGATTGAATATCACAAATGGGATTTCAGAGCTGCTTATTATCAAAAATTAATAGGAGATTTAGTTTTGATGGTAAGGCTTAGATACGGTTTCCTCGGTAGCTATAACAGCGAACTTGGAATTACTCCATTTGAAAGATATTATCTCGGTGGTGACGGACTTTCCGGTGCATATAATTATGACGGACGCGAACTTATCGGCTTTAGAGGTTATTCAAGCGAAAGTTTAAGTCCTAATTCCGGCGGTACGGTTTATAATAAAAATACACTTGAATTAAGATATCCTATTTCCCTGAATCCTAATGCAACCATCTATGCTTTATTATTCTTGGAATCAGGTAATTCATGGGCTTCAATTAAAAACTTCAGTCCGTTCGATACCTATCGTTCTGCAGGAGTTGGCGTACGTGTATTTATGCCGATGTTCGGCTTATTAGGTCTTGACTGGGGTTACGGATTTGATCCGGTTCCCGGAAATTCGAGCGCAGGCGGAAGTCAATTCCATTTCTCAATTAACGGATCTATTGATTAATTGGTAATTAAAATTGATAAATTGGCACAATGATTGATAAATAATATAGCTATCTGAATATTTGAAATTTATTAAACAAACAATTATGTAAAGATTCCGGGATCTATCTATTTGAATATGAAAACATGTAACATCGAACTTTCATGAAATATTTTACAGTATTTAAAATAGCAATGTTGAACATCGGGATTCAGAATCAAAACTAAAAAAGAGTATTAACAATTAAAATTATTTTTATATGAAACGTTATTTTTTAGTAATAGTATTAGCAATTTTTAGTATGAGCCTTAGCGCTCAGAAATTTGCTTATGTAGATACGGATTATATCTTATCTAAAATTCCGGAATTTAATGATGCACAAGCCCAATTGGACGATATGGCTAATTTATGGCAAAAAGAAATCGAAGCTAAATTTTCAGAAGTCGATAAAATGTACAAAGACTATCAGGCTAACAGAGTTTTATATCCTGAAGAAATGAGACAAAAAAAAGAAAATGAAATCTTAGCCAAAGAAAAACAGATTAAAGAATTTCAGCAATCTAAATTCGGTACCGAAGGCGAACTTTATAAAAAGCGCCAGGAATTGATAAAGCCGATTCAAGAAAGAGTTTATAATGCTATTCAAGATGTTGCCGAGAAAAACAATTATGCAATAATATTTAATAAAGCCGACGGAGTTACTATGATTTATACTAGTGCAAAGTATGATATTAGTGATGATATCTTGGATAATTTAGGATATTCATATTAAAATTAAAAATTATTGTTGTTTTATAAAATTTGTTTACCTTTGTACACTGAAATTTTATAAAAATTTGAGAAATAAAAATTATAATTAAAATAAAAATGAGAAAAGTATTAATCCTCGCAGCAGCCTTAATTTGCTGCTTTTCTACAGTAGATTTGCAAGCTCAAAAAGCAAACAAATTCGGTCATGTTGATTTTGCCGCATTATTCGAATTAATGCCCGAACAAGAAAAAATCAGAAAAGATTATGAAGAATTCTATAAGACAATTGAAGGACAATTAATTGCTATGCAACAAGAACTTCAATCAAAATATACTGCTTATCAACAAAGTCAAGCGAGTATGTCTGATATTATTAGAGAAACTAAGGAAAGAGAAATTGTAGATTTACAAACTCGTATTGAAGAATTTCAAGTTTCCGGTCAAAAAAGATTAGCTGATAAAGAAACCGAGCTTATGCAGCCCTTGATTGACAAAGCTAAAAAGGCTGTTGAAGATGTTGCTAAAGAAAACGGATATACTTATATATTTAATAGTACGGAAGGCTTATTACTTTATGCAGAGCCGTCTGATAATGTTATGAACTTAGTTAAAAAGAAATTAGGTCTTTAATATAGAGAAATAGATAAGATTATCAAATAAATACAGAGGCACTGAGTAGTAAAAACTTAGTGCCTTTATGCTTTACGGTATAAATTATTTTAATTTTAAAATCATGACAGAGAAAAAAAGTAAGGTAATAGAATTAGAAGAAGTAGTTGTAAAATTTGCCGGTGATTCCGGTGACGGAATGCAACTGGCCGGATCATTATTTGCAGATAACACAGCAACTGTTGGTAATGATTTCGCAACTTTTCCAGATTATCCTGCTGAAATCAGAGCACCTCATAATACAATATCGGGTGTTTCAGGTTTCCAAATTCATTTCGGATCTAAACTTGTTATTTCTTCTGGCGATATCGCCGATGTATTAGTTGCAATGAATCCTGCTTCATTGAAAGCTAATCTCAATAATGTAAAGTACGGTGGTACAATAGTTGTAGATGCCGATACCTTTGTAGGAGATGGTATCACAAAAGCAGGCTATACCAATAGTCCGCTTGATGACGGCTCATTGAAAGACTATCATCTTATTGCCGCACCAATCACCAGCCTTACTCGTGAAGCTCAAAAAGAGCTTGGCTGTGATAACAAAACAGCTGATAAATGTAGAAACGTCTTTGCTTTAGGTATAATTTATTATCTATTTAACAGAGAATTAGAATCTACTTTTAAATACTTTGAAACAAAGTTTGCCAAAAATCAAACTATTGTTGAAGCAAATAAAAAAGTCCTTGCAGCAGGTTATAACTACGCAGAAAATGTTGATGCAAACAAAACAACTTTTATAGTAGATAAATATCCTTTGAAAAAAGGTAAATATCGCTATATTACAGGTAATAGTGCAACAGCTTGGGGTATGATAGCCGCTGCTGAAAAAGCCGGACTCGAACTTTATCTCGGATCCTATCCTATTACTCCTGCTACTGAAATTCTTATTGAACTTGAAAATAGAAGAGATCTCGGGGTTAAAGCTTATCAGGCTGAAGACGAAATAGCGGGTATATGCTCTGCTATCGGTGCTGCCTTTGCAGGTGCTCTCGCCATAACAACTACCAGCGGTCCCGGACTTTCTTTAAAAAGTGAAGCTATAGGACTTGCCGTTATGACCGAATTACCGATCGTTATTGTTGATGTTCAACGCGGAGGCCCTTCTACAGGTTTACCTACAAAAACGGAACAATCCGATTTGTTACAAGCTCTTTATGGTAGAAATGGTGAAGGACAGGTTGTCGTTATCGCTGCTTCATCTCCCGGTAACTGTTTTAACTTTGCTTTCGAAGCAGCTAAAATAGCTCTTGAACATATGACTCCGGTTATACTTCTTACCGACGGATATATTGCTAACGGTTCTGAAGTTATACCTGTTCCTAAACTTGCTGATCTTCCAAAAATTACTCCGCGCCTCGCTAAAGCTAATGACCCTAATTATGCTCCATACCGTAGAGATGAAAAAACTCTTGCAAGACAATGGGCTATTCCGGGAACTGAAGGTTTAAGACATAGAATAGGCGGATTGGAAAAAGAAAATATAACGGGAAATGTTTCTCATAATCCCGAAAATCACCAACTTATGGCTACTCTCCGTGATGAAAAAGTACAAAGAGTGGCTGATGTTATTGGTGATCAAAAAATTATCGGTGACCAAGAAGGTGATTTGTTGATAGTTGGATGGGGTGGTACTTATGGTGCTCTTAAAAATTCCCTTGATAGCGTTAAGAAAAAATATCCTGCAAAAAAAATTGGTCTGGCTCACTTTAACTATATTAATCCACTTCCGAAAAATACGGAAGATGTATTCAAAAAGTTTAAAAAGATTGTTGTATGCGAACTTAATTTCGGGCAATTTGCTAAATATCTTAAAATTAATTTGCCGCAGTTTAAATATGAACAATATAATAAATTGAAAGGTTTACCTTTCTTTGTCTCTGAACTTGTTGATGCTTACTCAAAATTATTAGAAGAATAGTCATGGAAAATATATTAAAGCTTACAAAAGAAGATTTTATTAGTGATCAAATGGTAAAATGGTGTCCGGGATGCGGAGACCACGCTATTTTGACTTCCTTGGAAAAAATAATGCCGCAACTTGGTAAAAAGAAAGAAGATATTTTAATAATATCAGGTATCGGTTGTTCATCAAGAAGTCCTTATTATATTAATACGTACGGATTCCATGGTATTCACGGTAGAGCTCTTCCTATTGCTTCCGGTGCTAAAATAGCAAATCCGAATCTTAGCGTATGGGTTACTACGGGTGATGGAGACTGCCTTGCAATTGGCGGAAACCACTTCATACATACTATAAGACGTAATATGGATATAAAAATAGTTCTTTTCAATAATGAGATCTATGGACTAACTAAAGGCCAATATTCCCCGACAACTCCTTTGGGAAAAGTTACTAAAACTTCTCCTATGGGCACTATAGAAGAACCGTTTAATCCGGGAGAACTTGTTATTGGTGCCGGAGGAACATTCTTTGCCCGTTCTATGGATATGAACCTCAAAACCCAGGAAGAAATTTTATTGGCAGCATCACAACATAGAGGTACTGCCGTTACCGAAATATTGCAAAATTGCGTGATATTCAATAATGGAGCCCATGCTTACATTAATGACAGAGAACATAGAGCCGATAGATTGATTCATCTCCAACACGGAAAACCTATGATTTTTGGTAAAGAAATGAATAAAGGCATTCGTTTAAGCCCAAATTCATATCAGTTGGAAGTAGTTAATATAGGTGAAAACGACATCACTGTTGATGACCTCCTTGTTCATGATATTCATCAGGAAGATAGAGGTGTTCATATGATGTTGGCACGTATGAAAGCTCCGGATTTTCCTGTTGCCGTTGGCGTTATTAGATCTGTAATTAGACCGATTTATAGTGATTTACTTATAGAACAAATTGTACGAGCTAAAAACTCTTCAACTATAACTAATGCCGATGAATTAATGCAATCAGGTAATACCTGGAATGTAGAATAATGTGTGGAAAGGTTTGAAAGTGCAGATGTGTTAAATAAATGATATTGTCATCTCTAACAAAGAGAGAGATTTTAAGAGTTAAAATCTTAATGACAACTGAATTTAATAATTAATAAAATCTTGATATATAGACAAACAAAGTTATAAATTTTGTGATTCTTCTGTATATGAATTGTTTTGTAATTGATAGAAGTGCAATATCAAAACATAAATTTTAAACTTTGAACCAAAAAACAATTATGAGAAAATTTTTACTTATAACATGTTGTTTATTATCGTTTAGCTTATCTGCACAGAATAAATATAATGCCTTATCCTTTAACGTCGGATTATCTCAACAAAACTTACTTAATAAGTTTAATAGTCCCATAACATATTCGGGATTTGGTATCGGCGGAAGTCTCGGTTATATAAATACTGATTATGACAAAGTACATCACGAAGTCAGATTGTCCTTTTCCGTATCAAACTTAAAACCTGTGTATATTGATCCGGCTTCGTACAACCCGAATGTTTATGTTTCTTCAATAAATGCCGAACTTAAGTATCGTTATGCTCAAAAAGTTTATAATTTCTCAAACGGAATTAAACTTTATGCCGGCGGAAATGCGATGATAGATTTCGGGTTACGAAATAATAGTGTTATGGGTAACGGAAGCACGGATATTAACCTTTCATTACTTTCTTTGGGTATATCCGGCGGAATGTACTATAAGATAAATCAGAGAATGAATCTGCTCTGGTTTATTGATATTCCGATAATTTCATATATATATTGCACTCATTATTTAGGAGGAGTTTTTGTAGATGAAAAAATTGAATTTAAACTCGCTTCTTTTGGCTCATATCAAAAGCTTGCTTCTGATTTATGTTATGAGTATTATTTGAAAAATGGAAATGCTTTCCGTGCTACCTATGCTTTTTCGGTTATTAATAATTCTAACAACCAAAAGCTTACCATCGGAAACCATACTTTATTTCTCGGATTCTTGTTTAATCTCTCTAAACCACGGAAATCATGAAGAAAATATTTATATTGATAATAACTGTTTTTTCGTGTATAATAACTTCTTGCGATATGTTATTTATGACCAATGAAGCAAGTAATGATGCGGTGGACAATTTCGAGTCTATGTGGAAACAACTTGATGAAAAATATTCTTTTTTCGAATATAAAAATATTGATTGGGATTCGGTTTATAATGTTTATAAACCGATGGTTCTTTCTGATATGGATGAACAGGATCTTTTTGATATTCTTTCGAAAATGATGAACGCTTTATACGACGGACATTCAAATATTTTTGCTCCTTTCGATTATTCTAGAAATTGGAGTTGGTTTCTTGATTATCCGCCTAATTTTGATCAAAATATTTTAGAAAGAAACTATCTCGGAAATGATTATTCCGTCACAGGACCTTTTAAACACAAAAGACTAGAAGGCAATATAGGATATATTTATTATTCAAGCTTCTCCGGTTCATTAATTACACAAGAACAATGGGATTA
Source organism: Bacteroidales bacterium (assembly GCA_031276035.1). Taxonomy (NCBI): domain Bacteria; kingdom Pseudomonadati; phylum Bacteroidota; class Bacteroidia; order Bacteroidales; species Bacteroidales bacterium. The sequence goes on from JAISNV010000034.1 coordinate 158,345, forward strand.
CCTTGTTAGAGAATATGTTAATACTAATGCAATAATCTTTGATATTAGAAATAATGGCGGAGGATATATGGCTAATGTGCAGTTTATTGCCTCTCAATTAATTAATGAAACCTGTACATATGGTTATTATAAAGTAAAAAATGGTCCTGAGCATGATAGTTTTAGTGATAGAATAGACCTTACCGTTACTCCTGCAAACAAAAATAAAGATCATGAAGGCTGGCAAAGACCGTTGGCTAATAAAGATTTTTATCTTCTTACAAACAGGCATTGCTATAGTGCGGCTAACTTTTTCGCAACGTTTATGAAACAACGTCCTAATACGGTTATTATCGGTGATAATACTGGCGGTGGCGGCGGATTACCGATGGATTACCAATTGCCGAACGGATGGAATTACAGGTTTTCCTCAACAATTACTTACACTAATGATGGTTTTAATATCGAACACGGTATTGAACCTGATATAAAAATGGATATGTCTCAGGAAGATATTGCTCAGGGTAAAGATTCTTTTATCGAAAAAGCTTTATCAATTATTGGAGATTAATAGAAAATGGATAAATATTTAATCGTCGGACTTGGAAACCCGGGTGTGGAATATGAAAATACCCGCCATAATATTGGTTGGATAATACTTGATGCACTTTGTAAAGATCTTGATACTCCTTTCAAATCGGAAAGATATGCGTTAACAAATACTCTTCGTTATAAAGGAAGAATGTTAAAACTTATTAAGCCGACAACATTTATGAATCTTAGCGGAAAAGCAGTGCGCTATTGGCTTGATAAAGAAAATATTTCAATTGAAAACTTATTGGTTATCTCCGATGATATCGACTTGGATTTGGGGGTTCTGAGATTAAAAACAAAAGGTAGCGGAGGCTCTCATAACGGATTAAATAATATTATTGAAATTCTTGGTACGAATAATTTCAGTAGATTGCGCTTTGGAATTGGTCATGACTATCCTCAAGGTTATCAAGTAGATTATGTATTAGGAAAATTTAACCACGAGGAAACGGAATTTCTAAAAGAAAAAATTAACTTTGCTGTTTCTGCTGTCAGAAGTTTTGTCACTGCAGGTGCAAGTTTTACAATGACTCATTATAATAACAAATAATATGTCGCAAAAAACAAAATCGTATATTCCTCTTATAATAGCAATAGCTTTATGTATAGGGTATATTCTATGCTTGTTTATCAACAATGCTCCTTTAAGAAACGCGCATTTTATTTATAAAAACAATAATCGTGAGATTGATAAATTCGAAAGAATAAAATATCTGATCGAAAATAAATATGTAGATGAGGTAGATATTAATCATCTTGAAGAAATAGCTATCGTAAGTATGCTCGACAGCCTTGACCCGCATTCGACCTACATAAGCGCCGAAGATCTTCGCGCCAGCCAGGAATCAATAAAAGGTAACTTTGAAGGAATTGGAGTTCAGTTCAGAATAGAAAGCGATACTGTTTTTATTGTTAATACCATTCCTAACGGGCCGTCGGAAAAGATGGGAATTCAAGCGGGCGACCGCATAATTACTGTTAACGACAGCCTTATTGCCGGTGTTGGAATTACCAATGCTAAAGTTATGAAACTGCTGAAAGGACCTAAGGGAACTTCTGTTCGGGTTGGCATTCACAGAAGGAATGTTGATGAGTTGCTTCATTTCGAAATAATTAGAAATGTTATAGACAGCAAGAGTGTTGATGTTGCTTATATGATTGATAATAGTTTGGGCTATGTTAGAGTTTCGTCTTTTAGTTTAAAAACAGGAGATGAGCTGCATGCTGCTTTGAAAAGACTTAAAAACCAAGGAATGACGGAGTTAATTCTTGATCTGAGAGGTAATGGCGGCGGCGCTTTAAGAAGTGCTGTTGAAGTTTCTTCGGAGTTTTTTGAAAGAAAAACTTTAATTGTTTATACTGAAGGTACTCATAGCCCGCGAAATAACCTCTACAGTTTTGGTGGAGGACAATTTATTAATGACAAGTTGGTGGTTCTTGTTGATGAATCTTCTGCTTCCGCAAGTGAAATTGTTGCGGGCGCTATTCAAGATCACGATAGGGGAACTATTGTCGGCAGAAGAACCTTCGGAAAAGGTTTAGTTCAAGAACATATTGAACTGCCGGATCAGTCGGCTATACATCTTACAGTTTCACGATATTATACTCCAAGCGGAAGAAGTATTCAAAGATCTTATTCCGGCGGTAAAGACGAATATTATGCGGATTTTCTGGATAGATATATTTCGGGAGAATTAATTTCTGCCGATAGTATTCATTCTTTTGATACTACACAAAAATACTTTACATCTTCAGGTAGAGTAGTTTACGGCGGCGGCGGTATCAATCCGGATGTTTTCGTACCTATTACTAATTTGAAAGATAAAGAATTTTATTATCAATTGATAAATAAATCTATAATCTTCAGATTTGCCTTCGATTATACAGATAAACACAGGAAAGAACTTATTGATAAATATATTGATCCGCAAGGCTTTATTAAAGAGTTTAATGTTACTGAAAAAATGCTTTTCGAACTTCTTTCTGAGTCTGAAAAGAAAAATATTACTTTCGACAAACAAGGTTATGATGCGGCAAAAAATGAAATAAAAATTTTGATTAAAGCCTACATCGGAAGAAATTTATTTGATGATGAAGCGTTTTATCCTATTTACAATCAGATGGATAATGATGTGATTGAATCGATAAAGGTCGTTAAAGAATAAAAAAATCTAAAATATTCAGCAACAAATTAATAAATCATTATCAATTGCCTATTTTCATAAATTGATATTATAATATAAACCATCATTCCAATAGGAAAATATAAATAAATCATATAGTTGTATATAAACGAATAGCTTAAGAATCAATAAACAAAAATATTTACTTATGAAAAAATTATTAAAAATATTGCCGACGCTTTTTATTGTAATTTTAATTTCTTCTTGTACCAGCCAAGAGGATATTGAGAATTTTATCGGTAATTATGAAGGTAGTTACCATGGTTATCAACGCTTAACATTTGGGTATTCTTATGAGCAGGAAGATTTTTCTGGTGAAGAAACCTTTTCTATTATTTATAATGACGACGAGTCTGGAGTACTTTTATTGATGGACGATCAGGTTATACCCGGAAAAGTGCGAAATAAAAAAGTAAAATTTGAAACATATACCATAACAACAGTAAATGAAGAAAATAATAAAGCAAATACGAACTATACAATGGAAGCTAAGCTAAAGAACGGTGAGTTGCGTTATGGTACAATAATTGAAGGAACTGCTGTTGTCGGCAATTCTATATTGCCTATTGACGGTTTTATTGAAGGAAAGGCTAAGAAAGTTAATTAAACGGTAAAGGGTTATAAATGAAATAATAATATGTTATTTGTTATGTTTTATTAATAAACCGATTATCTAAAGTTAATTTATGTATAGAGTAATATATCAAATTATGTAAAAATTCTTTAATTCTCTATACAATAATGGTATAGCTGAAAAATAAATTTTCATTGACTAAGTTGCTATAAATGAATTGGATTTTTTTAAAAGTCTTTTCTTTAAATTCTTTAATTTTTGTAAAATATTTATATCTTTGCAGCGTTTATGGTACTTATTCTGAGATAGAAAAAGCGCTTAGTGCCGGAGCGTTTTAGTAAACCAACGTAAGCGGCTAAACATGGCTGTAGATCAGGCGGTTACACTCGCGGTGATAACTTGGAGGTATGCGTTATCAAGTATTTATTATTCAAATTAAAAAAATAATAGATTTGAAAAAAATTCCTTCAAAAAATGAATTATAAATAATTAGTGTGAAATCTCTATGATTAGACAAGATAGAAAAGCTTGGTATACATTGAAAGTTACTTATTGTAGAGAAATGAAACTTAAAAAAATATTAGACGAAAACAACATAGAGAACTTTATTCCGTTACAAAATAAATTAATAGTTAAAAATAATAAAAAACAAAGACAACTAATTCCTGCTATTCATAATCTAATTTTTGTTAATGCAACAAAATCAGATATTGATGATTTAAAACAACAACTTGCAACTACTATCCCTATTAAATACTTTTTCGATAAAAATACCAATAATCCTATGATTATTCCGTCTTTTCAAATGAACAGTTTTATAAAATTATCCAGGACTTATGATGACGGATTAATTTATATGAATGCTTCAAAAGTCGTATTTAAAAAGGGTGAAAAGGTTAGAATTATAGATGGTCCCTTCAAAGGTATTGAGGGGCAATATATGCGTGTTCAAAATGATAGACGAGTGGTTATTGCTATTGAGGGTATAATGGCTGTTGCAACGGCTTTTGTTCATCCATCACAAGTACAACGACTTGATGACTGATTTTATAATTCGGAACTCGTTAATACGTTTCTTATTTAAAAGAAGTAATTTGTAAAGAAATCTAATGAGAGAAAAAATACTACTTAACAAATTTTTACAAAGAGTAACATCAAGTTATATAAGCTATTGGGTAATATTGCTTATAGATGTTTTATTATCAACAATATGTACAGTTCTGTCTTATGCATTAATAAGATATTACCTTAAAACAAATTTATTCGAACTTCATAATGATCTTTTCGTTATTGTTGTGTTCTCTTTTATAGCGAGTCTCATATCTTCTTTAATTCTAATGACTTATAAGAGAACAATAAGACATCTCAGAGCAAAAGATTATATTAGAATAACCGGCCTTGCTCTATTGAAAATAGTTTTCGGGTTACTCTTAGTTTTGGCGTTTATTAATATAGATTCGGTAAATTGGGACTATTTTTTCCTTTTTATTCTTGTCGATTTTCTTCTGACTCTGGCAGCAATCTTCGGTGTTAGAATGATAATGGTTGTAACTTACGAGCTTTTGATGAGTTTTACACGTGATAAGTGCGAAAATATTCTTATTTACGGCATTGATGAAAAAAGCGTTTCTTTAGAAATGCGTTTAAGAAATAGTAAACATTATTTTGTTTGTGGATTTTTCATATATGGCCATAATTATAAATCTTATAAAATCAGCGGAAAATCAGTATATAATTTTAAAACGGAACAAGATTTTATAAATATTATTAATAAAAAACATATTAAGGCGATAATATTTGCTAAACACAATGATGTTCAAACAGAAAATGAAAGACTTATAGGATATTGTGAAAAGCATAGTATTAAAACTTTGATAACTCCTAATATTAGTGATGATATTTCCGGAAGAGTTAATATTAGAAAAGTTAAAATAGAGGATTTATTAGGACGAGATGAAATTGATTTGGATATGGATCATCTGAAAAAAAATTTTAATGATAAAGTAATATTTGTTACAGGTGCTGCCGGAAGTATTGGCAGTGAAATCTGCCGCCAACTTTCAAAATTGGAAATTAAACAATTGATACTTTTTGATATTGCGGAAACACCGCTTCATAATATCCGTATTGAGCTTGAAACAAAGTTTCCGAAAGCTAACATTACTTGTATAATAGGAGATATTAGAGTTAAGGAACGCCTCGAAATGGTATTCAAAAAATATTTACCCGAAATAGTCATTCATGCAGCTGCATATAAACATGTTCCGTTAATGGAAGAAAATCCCTGTGAAGCTGTCCTCGTGAATGTTGTTGGTACAAAAAATGTTGCCGATATGGCTGTAAAATTCGGAGTGAAAAAAATGATTGTGGTTTCTACAGATAAAGCTGTAAATCCTACAAATATAATGGGAGCAACAAAACGCCTTGCCGAAATATACGTGCAAAGTTTAGGCAGCGCCATAGAACAAAATACTATTGAGAGTTGTACCTCTTTTGTTACTACACGCTTCGGCAATGTTCTTGGTAGTAACGGTTCTGTAATTCCGCATTTTAGAAAACAAATCGAAAATGGTGGCCCTGTTACAGTAACTCATCCTGATATTATAAGATATTTTATGACTATTCCCGAAGCTTGTCGTTTAGTTCTTGAAGCAGCCATTATGAACGAAACAAACAAAATATTCGCTTTTGAAATGGGTGACCAAGTAAAAATAATTGATCTTGCTAAACGTATGATAATGCTTTCAGGATTAGTTCCAAACGAAGATATTAAAATTGAATTTATTGGTTTACGGCCGGGTGAAAAATTATATGAAGAGGTGCTTAATAATGAAGAAGATACAATTCCAACAGAACATAAAAAAATCAAAATTGCAAACGTTCGTAAATATAAATTCAAGGAAATAATAAATGATTTCGAAAAGATAGAAAGTCTTTCTCGTAAAATAGAAATAGACGAAACCGTACGATTAATGAAAATGATGGTACCGGAGTATAAATCACAAAATTCTGAGTTTACGAAATTTGATAATTAGAATTTATGAAAATCATTGTGATTGGAACCGGATATGTAGGGCTTGTTACCGGAACTTGTTTTTCGGAAATGGGTATAGATGTTGTTTGTGTGGATGTAGATAACGAGAAGATAAACCTTCTTAAACAGGGTGTTGTTCCTATATATGAACCCGGTTTGGAAGATATGATCAAAAGAAATTGTGAAGCAGGCAGATTACATTTTACAACCGATCTGGTTTCTGTTATAAATGATGTTGATGTTATCTTTAGTGCTGTTGGAACTCCACCGGATGAAGACGGTAGTGCAGACTTGCGATACGTTTTAGATGTAGCCGAAACAATAGGTAAAAACATGACAAAATACGTTTTGCTGGTTACTAAAAGCACTGTACCCGTTGGTACCTCACAAAAAGTTAAAGCAAAAATTAAGGAAGAACTCGATAAAAGAAAGATTGATATTCCTTTTGATGTAGCTTCTAACCCGGAATTTCTTAAGGAAGGGTCTGCCGTTGCCGATTTTATGCGTCCGGATAGAATTGTCGTCGGTATTGAAAGTGAAAAAGCAAAGGACATAATGGATAAACTTTACAAACCATTTACAATCAATAATTACCGTACGATATTTACTGATATTCCTTCCGCTGAAATGATAAAATATGCTGCAAATGCAATGCTTGCAACACGTATTTCCTTTATGAACGATATAGCAAATCTTTGCGAGTTGGTAGGTGCAGATGTCAATATGGTGCGTCGCGGCATAGGGTCAGATACTCGTATTGGAAATAAATTCCTATATCCGGGTTGTGGATATGGTGGCTCTTGTTTTCCTAAAGATATTAAAGCTCTTATCAAAACCGCCGAAGAATCGGGATACGAAATGAGAGTTCTTAAGGCTGTAGAGGAAGTTAATAATGATCAAAAAAGAATTCTCTTTAAAAAGTTAAATAAACATTACAAAAATATTAAGGGTAAAACCATTGCAATATGGGGGTTATCTTTTAAACCCGAAACCGATGATATGCGAGAGGCTACTTCTTTAGTTTTAATAGATGAATTGTTGGCAGCCGGCGCTAAAGTTAAAGTTTTTGATCCTGTTGCTATGGAAGAAGCTAAAAGACGTCTCGGCAATAAAATAATTTATTGCGAGGATATGTATCAAACAGCCAAAAACTCTGATGCCTTAATACTTGTTACTGAGTGGAAAACATTCAGAATACCAAATTGGCATAAACTCAAAACATTAATGAATAATCCCTTAATAATTGACGGTAGAAATATCTATGATAAACGAGAGTTGATGGAGATAGGGTTTGAGTATGAAGGAATTTAGTTAATAATGTTTGGGTTATTGATTTCTAACTTGAAATTTTAAACTAATGAAAATAGCAATTATAGGACTTGGCTATGTAGGCTTGCCGCTTGCAATTGAATTCGGCAAGAAATATAATGTCATTGGTTTTGATATCAATAAAAATAGAGTTGAAGAACTTCAAAAGGGAGAAGACCATACCGGCGAAGCCGATACGACAGAATTAAGAGAGGTTTTAAATTCTGATTTCAAATCCCTAAATTTACTAAATGAAACTTCCGAAAATGCTGTGAATGGAAGTTTGACGTTTACTGCAGAAGAACAAGATATTAAGGATTGTGATATATATATTGTTACCGTTCCTACTCCTATTGATAAACACAATGTGCCTGATTTACAACCTTTGATTAAAGCTTCGGAAATGATAGGAAGAGTTATTTCCGGCGGAAATGTTGTAATATACGAATCAACTACTTATCCGGGGTGTACTGAAGAAGATTGCGTTCCGGTGATTGAAAAAACTTCCGGATTGAAATTTAATAAGGATTTCTTTGTCGGATATAGTCCTGAGAGAATTAATCCCGGCGATAAAGAAAAGAAACTCACTAATATTGTGAAAGTTGTATCCGGTTCAACACCAATTATTGCCGATTTTGTTGAAAATCTTTATTCTTCGATAATTACTGCCGGTACTTACAAGGCTTCTTCCATAAAGGTTGCGGAAGCATCAAAAATAGTAGAAAACGTACAACGCGATGTTAATATTTCATTTGTTAATGAGCTCGCGCTTATATTTGATAGAATGGGAATAGATACAAATGAAGTTATAGATGCGGCATCAACTAAATGGAATTTTGTAAAATATACGCCCGGACTTGTAGGCGGACATTGTATTAGTGTTGACCCGTATTATTTGGCAAGTAAAGCGGAGAAATTGGGCTATCTTCCTAAAGTAATTCTTTCCGGAAGAGAGGTTAATAACAGCATTGCCCCTTTTATTGCTCATAAAGTGCTTAAACTTATGATGCAAAAGAATAATACTCTTGAAAATGCTAATATATTGATACTTGGAGTAACTTTTAAAGAAAACTGTCCCGATATTCGTAACACTAAAGTCGTAGATATTTACAAAGAACTTATAGCCTTCGGTGTAAATGTTGATGTCTGTGATCCATTCGTTTGCGAAGAAGAAATTAAACAAGAATACAATATAGATATTATCAAGCAGATAGATAAAAACAAAAAATATGCTGCTGTCATTCTGGCGGTGGCACACCAAGAATTTTTATATAACTTCGATTTCGAAAGTTTCCACAAATCAGGTACAATTATTTTTGATGTAAAGGGAAAAGTGGATAGAAGGTGGGTTGACGGAAGATTATAATTGGTTGATAATTAAGATATTTTAAAATAAACAAATTGTAAGATAATCGCTATAAATGAATAATTAAATTGACTATAAATCATATATTACGGACAATCAATTTTCATTAAGATATCTAATAAATAAATTTAAATGATGCAGCAAAATAAGAAAGTTTACGTAGGAATGAGTGCCGATATTATTCATCCGGGACATTTAAACATTATTAAAGAAGCATCTAAATTGGGCCGAGTTATAGTTGGTGTTTTAACTGATGAAGCTATTGCAAGTTATAAAAGATTGCCGTATCTGAATTTTGACCAACGTTCTTTGATTGTTGAAAATATTAAGGGAGTTGATGAGGTTGTTGCTCAAACAACTTTAGACTACGTTCCTAACTTGGAATTAATAAAACCCGATTTTGTTGTACACGGCGACGATTGGAAAGAAGGTATTCAAAAAGAAACTCGTCAACGTGTTATTGATACGATTTCAAAATGGGGAGGAAAAGTTATAGATGTGCCTTATACAAAAGGGATTTCTTCTACACAAATTAACTCTAAATTGAAGGAAATAGGCACAACTCCGGAAATTAGACTTAAAAGATTAAGGCGCTTAATAGCTGCCAAACCGATTGTTAGAGTTTGTGAGTCGCATAGCGGACTAACAGGATTGATAATTGAGAATACTTCTGTTGAAGTTAACGGAATAAACAAGGAATTTGATGCTATGTGGGCAAGTAGCTTAACCGATTCTACATCAAAAGGTAAACCCGATATTGAAGCGGTAGATCTAACTACTCGCTTACATGATTTGAATGATGCTCTTGAATGTACAACTAAACCTGTTATTTTTGATGGTGATACGGGAGGCAAGATAGAACACTTCGTTTTTACAGTTAGAACACTCGAACGTTTAGGTATATCTGCCGTAATCATAGAAGATAAAATAGGCTTGAAAAAGAATTCATTGTTTGGTACGGATGCTGTCCAAACACAAGATTCTATAGAAGGTTTCTCGGAAAAAATACGGGCAGGTAAAAAAGCTCAAGTTACGGATGATTTTATGATTATTGCCAGAATAGAAAGTTTTATTGCAGGAAAAAATTTGCAGGATGCTCTGGAAAGAGCCAAAGCTTATGTTGAAGCCGGTGCCGACGGAATCATGATTCATAGTAAAAATAAATCGGGAGAAGATATTAAAGAATTTTGCATTGCTTTCAGACAAGAAAATAAATCTACTCCGATAATTGTTGTCCCTACAACCTTTAACCGCATTACCGAAACCGAACTTGCTTCTTGGGGAGTAAATATTGTGATTTATGCAAATCATTTATTGAGAAGTGCTTATCCCGCAATGCTTAATACGGCTAAATCTATTTTGTTGAATGAACGCTCTTATGAAGCAAATGAATATTGTATGCCGATTAATGAAATATTAGAATTAATACCGGGCTCTAAATAAAATGTCTCCAAAATATTTTATAGAAACATTAAGAAACAATAATATTGATTTTTTTGCAGGTGTGCCGGATTCTTTGTTAAAATCAATTTGTGCATATATTCAAGATAATACTCCTGCAGAAAATAATATTATTACTGCAAATGAAGGAGCTGCAATAGGATTAGGAGCAGGATATTATCTGGCTACAGGTAAAATTCCTGTGATATATATGCAAAACTCGGGACTTGGAAATATTGTTAATCCTTTAACATCTTTAATAGATAAGGAAGTTTATAATATTCCCATGTTATTGTTAATAGGATGGAGAGGCGAACCGGGCGTTAAAGATGAACCGCAACATATAAAACAGGGAAGAATAACAATTCCTCTGTTAGATACTTTGGAAATTAAAAATGAAATATTAACTAAAGATGATGATGCCTTTCCGGAACAATTATCACGAGTGCTTTCATACATCAATTTAACAAAAGAAGCTTACGCTCTTATCGTTCAAAAAGATACTTTTGAGAATTATTCGCTTAGAGAAAAAGTAAAAAGTATTGATTATACGATGAATCGTGAAAATGCAATCAGTATTATTCTTGATAATATAAATGATAATGATGTTGTTGTTTCAACAACAGGAATGACTTCACGCGAGCTGTTTGAACAACGGGAAAAAAGAAATCAAGGACACGATAAAGATTTTCTGACTGTAGGTTCTATGGGGCATGCCTCGCAAATTGCCTTAGGTATCGCAATTAGTAAAAAATATAAAAAAATATATTGTTTCGATGGAGACGGAGCTGCATTAATGCATATGGGGTCTTTACCTGTTATAGGTTCATTAGCTCCGCAAAATTACATTCATATTCTTTTTAACAACGGAGCTCATGATTCGGTAGGTGGTCAGCCGACAGTCGGATTTACCACTGATTTTTGTAAAATAGTTTTATCAAGCGGATATAAAAAAGCTTATTCCGTTGAAACAGAAGATAGTCTTAAAAGTACTTTGAATGAAATAAGAAATCTTCAAGGACCTATTTTTATTGAAATTAAAGTACAGAAAGGTGCAAGAAAAGATTTAGGCAGGCCTACAAGAACGCCTTTACAAAATAAAGAAGCCTTGATGAAATTCTTAAACGAATAAAATGCCGGAAAAACAAATATCATATATCGGAAGCAAATCAATATTTAAGCTTACAAGTTTATTGCAAAATAAGGGATATAAAAATGTTTTTCTTGTCAGAGCTAAAAAATCATTTGAACTGAGTGGTGCAAAATCTCTTTTTGATGATTTAACAGACAAATTGAATTTAAATATCATAGAGTTTTTTGATTTTTCAGAAAACCCGAAAGTAGAGGATTTGAAAATCGGCCTATCTTTACTTTCTGAAAAGAATATTGATTTGATAATAGCTGTTGGCGGCGGAAGTGTTATTGATATGGCGAAGTTAATACGTTTCTTTTATTCTTATTCGGGAGATTTTACGGGAAGAGATTTTCAAAAAGAAAAAAATATTATTCCTCTGGTAGCAATTCCTACAACAGCCGGTACAGGTAGCGAAGCAACTCATTTTGCCGTATTATATAAAGATAAAGTAAAATATTCAGTTGCACATAAAGATATTTTACCTGATTATGCAATTATCTATCCGCCTCTTACATATTCAACGCCGAAAAATCTAACCGCAACTACAGGTTTTGATGCGCTGGCACAGGCAATTGAGGCGTATTGGAATGTGAATGCAACAGATGAATCCGATGAATATGCAGTAAAAGCCATTAAATTGTTATGGCAAAATCTTCCCGAAGTTGTAAATAATCCGACAGACAGAATCAGAAATAAAGTTTCGGAAGGAGCTTATTGGGCTGGCAAGGCTATTAATATTACAAAAACTACAGCTCCGCATGCATTATCTTATGCATTTACTTCTTATTATAATATTCCTCACGGAAATGCAGTTGCATTAACATTTCCTTTCTTTATGAAATATAATTTGATTATTCCGCAAGATGAATATTGCGGTGTAATATCTTTGGAAAAATATAATTTAAAAATGAAGTATTTAATGAATTTATTGGAGATTAAATCTGAAGATGAAATTTATGATAAATTCAATGATTATATAACGAAACTACAATTATCTACAGATTCACATAAAAATGTTAATATTGATATTATTATCAATAACGTTAATATTGAACGTGCAAATAATAACCCTCGGAAAATAACACGGCATTCCTTAAAGAACTTGTTGGTTTGCTGAAAGTTAAAAACAGAGCGCTTAAAATTAATAAACCATTATCAATTAAATAAAATCGGAACTTAATATATGAAAGGAATTGTATTGGCAGGAGGTTCGGGAACAAGATTGTTTCCGATAACCAAGGGAGTTAGTAAGCAAATGTTGCCGGTTTATGATAAACCAATGATTTATTATCCTATTTCCGTATTAATGCTCGCTGGAATTAGAGAAATATTGATAATATCAACACCGCAGGATTTGCCGTGTTTCCAAAGATTATTGGGAAACGGTTCCGACTATGGCGTTCATTTTGAATATGCCGAACAACCATCTCCCGACGGATTGGCTCAAGCTTTTATTATTGGTGAAAAATTTATTGGAAACGATAGTGTCTGTTTGGTGCTTGGGGATAATATTTTCTACGGGCAAGGATTTAGGAAAATGTTAACTGAAGCAGTAGCCGATGTTAAAGAAAACAACAAAGCTACCGTGTTCGGATATTGGGTTAGCGACCCCGAAAGATACGGTGTTGCGGAGTTTGATAAAGAAGGCAATGTCTTAAGTATAGAAGAAAAACCTGCAAATCCGAAAAGTAATTATGCGGTAGTAGGATTATATTTCTATCCTAATAAAGTAATTGAAATAGCAAAAACAATAAAACCTTCTGCACGTGGCGAACTCGAAATAACAACGGTAAACCAGACTTTTCTGAAGGAAAACGCTTTAAAAGTAAAAGTCTTCGGCAGAGGTTTTGCCTGGTTGGATACCGGAACACATGACTCTTTGAGCGAAGCTTCGAATTTTATAGAAGTGATAGAAAAACGTCAGGGACTTAAGATAGCTTGTTTGGAAGAAATAGCTTATAATAGCGGCTGGATTAACAAAGAGAAAATGATTGAATTGGCTAAGCCTATGGAGAAAAATCAATACGGACAGTATTTGTTGAAAGTAGTGGAATCTGTAAAAAAATAAATTGTTTGTGATAAAATGGATATTTGTGAAAAGAAAATATTCATTTAGAACTAAAAAATTTTGATAAAAGAGTATATGAATAATGTATTAGTAACGGGAGCAGACGGATTTATCGGGTCTCATTTAACAGAAATGTTGTTGAATGAAGGATATAATGTAAAAGCATTGTCTTATTACAATTCGTTTAATTATTGGGGATGGCTGGATGATATTAAGCATCCTAATTTAGAAGTAATTACAGGAGATGTTAGAGATTCACATTTTTGCAAACATATTACGCGGGGAGTTGATGTCATCTATCATCTTGCTGCATTAATTGCTATTCCGTACTCATATATTGCTCCCGAAAGCTATGTTGATACTAATGTTAAGGGAACTTTAAATATTTGTCAGGCAGCTAAAGAAAATAATGTAAAAAGAATTTTGGTAACATCAACATCAGAAGTATATGGAACGGCTAAATATATTCCGATAGATGAAAATCATCCTAAACAGCCGCAATCTCCGTATTCTGCTTCCAAGATTGGCGCCGATGCAATGGCTTTAAGCTATTATAACGCTTTCGGTTTACCTGTAACCGTTGTTCGACCTTTTAACACATACGGACCAAGACAGTCTGCAAGAGCAATAATTCCAACCATTATTACACAAATCGCAAATGGTAAGAAAGAAATTAAACTGGGTGATATGACTCCAACCCGTGATTTTAATTATGTTAAGGATACTTGCCGCGGTTTTATTGAATTATCGAAATGTAATGCTGCTATCGGACAAGAAGTGAACATTGCAAGTAATTATGAAATTTCAATGAGAGAAACCTTGGATATAATTGCTGAAATTATGAACTCAGATGTAAAATTTGTTGAAGATACTCAGAGATTAAGACCGAAAAACTCGGAGGTATTTCGTTTATGGGGCGATAATACTAAAATTAAGGAACTAACGGGTTTTACAATGGAATATCCTATTGAAAAAGGTTTAAAAGAAACAATAGACTGGTTTTGTAATGATGAAAATCTAAAAAAATATAAAGCAGATATTTATAATGTATAAAGAAATTGTAGATTTTATCCGCGAATTATATAATAATGAAGATTTTGTTCCTCTTCATTCACCGGTTTTTATGGGTAAGGAAAAGGAATATTTAACGGAATGTATCGACACAACATATGTATCAAGTGTTGGAAAATTTGTCGATCGTTTCGAAAAAATGATTGAAGAATATACAGGAACTGCAAAAGCTGTAGTTTGTGTGAATGGTACCAACGCATTACATTTAGCTTTAATTTTATCCGGAGTTGAACGTGATGATGAAATTATTACCCAATCACTTACATTTGTTGCTACATGTAATGCAATATCATATACTGGAGCTTATCCTGTTTTCTTAGATATTGATACGGATACTTTGGGATTATCACCGGTTGCAATGAAGAATTGGTTGATAAATAATGCTGAAATAAAAGATAATGTTTGTTATAACAAGAATACAGGAAGATGTATTAAAGCCTGTGTGCCGATGCATACTTTCGGACATCCCGTTCATTTGGATGAACTGTTGGATGTGTGTAATGAATATCATCTCGACCTAATTGAAGATTCTGCAGAAAGTTTAGGCAGCTTTTACAAAGGAAAACACACGGGTACTTTTGGGAAAATTGGTATTCTTAGCTTTAACGGAAATAAAACTATAACAACAGGTGGCGGTGGAATGCTATTATTTAATGATATTTCTACCGGACAACATGCAAAGCACCTGACAACCCAGGCAAAGTTACCCCATAAATGGGAATTTATTCATGATACTGTTGGATATAACTATAGAATGCCTAATATTAATGCAGCCCTTGGGTGTGCTCAAATGGAAAACATAGAACTGTACTTGAATAACAAAAGAGATACAGCCGAAAAATATAAAGATTATTTTTCAAGATTTTCAGATATTGATTTTTTTGCTGAACCCGAAAACTGTAAATCGAATTATTGGTTAAACTCAATAATAATGAGCGATAAAAAAGCTCGAAACGGGTTCTTACAATATACGAATGATAATAATATAATGACTCGTCCCGCATGGCAGTTGATGAATAAATTGCCGATGTTCGACAAATGTCAAAGAGATGATTTGAAAAATACGTATTGGTTTGAAGAAAGAATTGTAAATATACCAAGCAGTGTTAGATTATAAAAAAATAATTCTTGTAGGTGGCGGAGGTCACTGCAAATCGGTAATTGATGTTATTGAAAACACAGATTATTCGATTCTCGGTGTTCTGGATATGCCGGATAAAATAGGTTCGGATGTATTGGGATATCCGATTATCGGTAGTGATGAAGATATTTCAATATATTTTGATAAAGCTCTATTTCTTGTTACTCTCGGACAAATAAATAACCCTGAGCCGAGAAAAATGTTGCATTGTAAAATTACTGAAGCAGGAGGAAAATTTGCGACTATAATATCTCCTACAGCATACGTTTCCAAGCATGCTGAAATAGGAGAGGGAACTGTGGTTTTGCATAAAGCCGTTGTTAATGCCGGAGTTTTAATAGGTAAAGGCTGTATTATTAATACTTGTGCCAATATTGATCATGATTCCGTTGTTGGAGATTATTCACATATATCAACAGGAGTAATGGTAAACGGTAATTGCAGAATTGGAAAAGAAGTTTTTATAGGAAGTCAAAGCACTGTTGCTAACAATATTTCGATTGTTGATAACACAGTTGTTAGCGCCGGTGTATTTATTGCAAAAAATATTGTTTCATCTGGAACTTATGTTTCCGAATCGAAAATCAGAAAGATCAGATAAACGATGAATAAAACAATAATAATAGCTGAGGCAGGAGTAAATCATAACGGTTCCATTGATATGGCAAAACAATTGATTTCCATAGCAGCTGAAGCCGGAGTTGATTATGTGAAATTTCAAACATTTAAAGCTGATAATCTTGTTTCCGAAAATGCAGTAAAAGCAGATTATCAAACACGTACGACAGATAAAAATGAATCTCAGCTTGAGATGTTAAAAAAGCTTCAACTTAGTCAGGAACAGCATTATGAACTTATAGAATATTGTAAATCTAAAAATACAAAATTTTTATCTACCGCTTTTGATCTTGATAGCATTGAGTTTCTTTCCGCCCTCAATCTGGGACTTTGGAAAATACCTTCGGGAGAAATTACCAATTATCCGTATTTAAAAACTATTGCAGAAAAAAACGAACCGGTATTAATGTCGACAGGTATGTCGAGTTTGGATGATATTGAACAGGCAATAAATGTATTAGTCGATAACGGACTTAGTCGCGAGAAAATTACCGTGTTACACTGTAATACCGAATATCCTACTCCTATGGAAGATGTTAATCTCTTGGCTATGAATACTATAAAAAACATTTTCAATGTAAAAATCGGGTACTCCGACCATACAGAAGGTATTGAAATACCGATTGCAGCCGTAGCTTTGGGAGCAACTGTTATTGAAAAGCATATAACACTTGATAGGAATCTTCCGGGACCCGATCATAAAGCATCTATTGAACCCGACGAACTAAAAGCGATGGTAAAAGCTATCCGTAATATTGAAAAAGCTTTGGGTAGCCCCGATAAAGTGGTGTCTTCGTCAGAAGAAAAAAATATTACAGTAGCCAGAAAAAGTATAGTTGCAAAAAGAAATATAGCAAAGGGAGAAAAATTCACAGGAGATAATATAACTACCAAACGTCCCGGTAGCGGAATATCTCCAATGCGCTGGAATGAAGTTTTAGGAATGACTGCGATAAAAGATTTTCAAAAAGACGACCTGATAGAATTATGAGAAAAATATGCGTTGTTACCGGTAGCAGAGCTGAATACGGCTTGTTATCACGATTAATGAAATTAATTAAAGATGATCCCGAACTTAATTTGCAGATTATTGCTACAAATATGCACCTTTCACCGGAGTTTGGGTTGACATATAAAGAGATTGAAAAAGACGGATTTGTAATCGATAAAAAAGTTGAAATGCTTTTATCATCTGATTCCAGTAATGCAACTGTAAAATCGGTTGGACTGGCGATGATAGGATTTGCTGATGCTTATGAAGATCTTAAACCCGACTTAATTGTTGTTTTAGGTGATCGTTTTGAAATATTGGCTGCTGTTTCGGCAGCTTTGTTTTTTAAAATACCTGTTGTACACCTGCATGGAGGAGAAATAACCGAAGGTGCTTACGACGATGCTATTCGTCATGCCATTACTAAAATGGCTCATTTACACTTTACTTCTACCGAGAGCTATCGGCAGCGTGTAATTCAAATGGGCGAAAAACCTGAGAATGTTTATTACGTAGGAGCTATTGGTTGCGATAACATCCGGCACATGCCTCTGATAAGCAAAGATGAACTGGAAGAATCATTAAATTTTAAATTAGACAGAAATACAATTTTAGTAACGTTTCATCCGGTTACAATGGAAAGTAATACGGCGGAAAAGCAGTTTGGAGAACTGATTTCTGCTCTGGATAAAATCAAAGATATACGAGTTATTTTCACCATGCCGAATTCGGATACGGATGGGCGAGTGATAATGGATATGATAAAACAATATGTAGAGAGAAATAAAGATAAGGCTATATGGTTTCACTCGCTTGGCGTACAACGTTATTTATCCGTATTACAATATATTGGAGCACTTGTGGGTAATTCTTCAAGTGGAATTATTGAAGCTCCCAGTTTTCATATTCCGACAGTCAATATTGGGAATAGACAAAAGGGGCGGATTTTTGCAGAAAGTGTATTGCATTGTGAATCCGAGACTGATAGTATCGTACGGAAATTAGAAAAAGCATTACAACCCGATTACAGAGAATCACTACAGACTGTTGAAAATCCGTATGATGTACCCGGTACGGCAGAAAAAATCCTGACAATTATTAAACAACATAAAATTGATAGTGCTGTAAAACAATTTTATGATCTAAACTGATTGACATGAATGATTTTTCAAAATATACAATTAATAAAACGGCCACGATTAAAGATGCCTTATTCAAACTGGATACTTTGTCAAGTGATGTGTTGACATTGTTCGTTATGGATGGAACGCGTTTGGTTGGAACATTAACAGACGGAGATATTCGCAGAGCATTAATACGCGATGTATCGTTAACGGACTCGGTTGAACATGTAATGAATGTTGATTATGAGTTTATTTGCTCTAAAGAGAAGAATATGAAAAATCTTCGTAAGATACGTGCAAAAGGGATACAACTTTTACCTTGCATAAATGATAAGAAGGAATTATTACGGGTTTATAATCTTAAAGAAATAAAATCAATATTACCGATAGATGCGGTAATAATGGCGGGAGGTAAAGGAGAACGTTTACGTCCGTTAACCGAAATAACTCCCAAACCGCTATTGAAAGTCGGAGATAAGGCTATTATTGATTACAATGTAGATAGTCTTATAAGTTACGGCGTTGAGGATATTCATATTACTGTAAATTATCTGGCAGATCAGATAGAACAGCATTTCAAGGAAAAGATTAACGGAGTACAGGTTTCATGTGTAAGAGAAAAAACATATTTAGGTACAATAGCCTCAGTAAAACTTATTTCTTCCTTAAAGAATGATGAGATATTGGTGATGAATTCGGATTTGTTCACTAATATTGATTTTGAAGACTTTTACAGACATTTCATAGAAAAGGATGCGGATATGTCGGTTGCAGCGATACCTTATTCAATAAATATTCCATACGGCATTTTTAATTTGGAAGGTAGAAATATTAAAGGTATAAATGAAAAACCTACTTATAACTATTATGCTAATGCGGGTATCTATCTGATTAAAAAGAAATTACTGGATCTCATTCCGGAAGATACTTTCTTTGATGCTACGGATTTTATAGAGATGCTTGTTGCTGAGAATAAAACAGTTATTCGTTATCCCTTAGTAGGTTACTGGGTTGATATCGGAAAACATGAAGATTATAAAAAAGTACAAGAATTTGTCAGACATATTAAATAATCAAAAATGAATATATTAATAACTATTTGTGCCAGAGGAGGTTCAAAAGGTATTCCGGGTAAAAATATAAAAGAGCTTAATGGAAAACCCTTAATAGCATATACCATTGATCTTGCTAAACAAATCCAAAATTTCATTCCGAACGTAGATATAGCTTTATCTACCGATTCTGATGAAATTATGAGTGTTGCAGAAAGATACGGTTTGCCGAGTAAGTATAAACGCCCCGATAATCTGGCAGACGATTTTGTAGGTAAAATTGCCGTAATAGCCGATGTTTTAAGATTTTCTGAAAAAGAAAAGTCCGTTATTTATGATTATGTGTTAGATCTGGATGTTACATCACCTTTACGTAATATTGACGATATACTGAAAGCATTCGAATTGATCCGTAATGATCCTGAAGCCATGAATATTTTTTCCGTTAGCGAAGCAGCCAGAAATCCATATTTTAATATGGTAGAACAACAGGCCAACGGATATTTTTCACAGGTAAAGAAAAAAGAAACTGCCTTTTTTACCCGCCAGTCTTCTCCTAAAGTGTACGACATAAACGGATCTTTTTATATTTATCGTCATGCTTTTTTTGAAAAAGGTTATCAAGAAGCTATTACCGATAAAACAATGATTTATATTATGCCTCATATTTGTTTTGATTTGGATCATCCGATAGATTATGATAAGATGTCTTATCTTATGGAAAATAATAAATTGGATTTTTCCTTATAAAGCACAAATATATTGATGTATGTTGTAGAAATTAGGTTTTATGAGTACAATTTATTTATACTATAATATATTGAAACAAAGCAAGTTCTTATAAATAAAATAAGACGTACTACGGCTATTATTTGCCGGTTGAAAGAAAAGCGACTGATTTTGAAAAGAAATTATTCTACAATAGCTGAATTATAGTAGGATTAGTGCTGAAAGTGTCGCAGAAATTATCTTAGAAAAAAATTATCATAATTGTTTGAGTAGTGAAAAAAAGTAAAGTATCCAAAATATTTTTTTTATTAGTAACTTTTTCCTTCATCTATTTTTTGGCCAGTGGCTTGGAAGAACTGTTTTATGGAAGGCTATCTCAACATTATTCAGGTATCACATATTCCATTTCGGCAATTTCTTCATTAATGCCGTTGGTACTGATTGTCCCCTATTTATTTAATAATAATAGAATCATATTGAATGCCAGATCAAAAATGGTAAAGATTTTTATTCTTTTTCCATTTTTGATATTCATTTCTTTTGTTTTTACTTCAAATGGGTTTACACTTTCTTCTATACAACAAGCTATAAGATTGTGTATTCCGTATTTATATTTTTTATTTTACTATACTGCCATAACTAAAAATCCGGAATGGAAAGATATAATGATTAACATAACAGCGTTAAGTTCTATTGTCATTTCTATTATATCTATACGGATGAATTTCTTTTTAATTTCTTTAGGAGATGTGGGCTCTGCTATGGGATATTTCTCCTTATTGATGTTGCCGTATATTTTATTGTGTAATAAAAAGATAATTAAGTATGCGGCTATCGCGTTTTTACTAGTGGCAATTTTTTCATCTTCGAAACGAGGTGGAATTTTATCATTTTTCTTTGCTTTTGCGGTATATTTCTTTATAAGATATTTTCTTATCGAAAAGAAAAATAAAATTTTAAAAACGGTCTATATTTCTTTCGTTTTTGTTGCCTTAATTGGAGTATTTTACTGGTTTGTAAACAGACAAAACAGTGATATAATAGAAAGAATTGAAAATATTGAAAATGATCAGGGATCCGGAAGAGTTGTTATATGGGAAAATGTTTTGGAATTGATGGGAGAGTCAACCTTAAGGGAATGGTTAATCGGACATGGTATATTTTCTACAGCAAAATATACTAGCGGAAATTTTTCTGCCCATAACGATTTTCTGCAACTCTTATTTGATAATGGAATTTTTGTCTTTTTACTACTTATAGGAATGCATATTTCCTTAATAAAAAAGCTCTTTTATTTAATTAGAATAAAATCTGTTTATGCCGCTTCTTTCGGCGGCATATATGTATGTTGTTTGTTTTTATCTATGATCAGCCATGTTGTAATTTACCCTTGGTTCCCTCTTTTAACCGCGTATTGGGGTATAGTTTACGGACTGAGAAAAGATGAATTGGTAAAAACATCTTCTATTGAAAGAAAAAATTAATATGTCTCAATTTTCTCCTAACCGAATTATAAACAACACATTTGTCTTAAGCATACGATTGATTATATCTATGTTTATTGCATTTTACACTACACGTGTAGTTTTAAATTCGTTAGGAATTACAGATTACGGGATCTACAACGTTGTAGGAGGATTTGTAACGATGTTCACATTTTTGACAGGTCCTTTAAAAACCGCAACTCAACGGTTTCTTAATTTTGAAATGGGGAAAAGTAATAATACCGGAGTTCGGCGGGTTTTTAACACATCGCTATTCTTATATATTATAACTTCTATTATTTTAATCATTATTCTGGAAACTATAGGATATTATATATTTACCGAAACCTTGAATATTCCTGAAAATAGAATGACAGCCGCTAAATGGGTATTCCATTTTACTGTATTTTCTTCTTTCTTTATACTAATTGCTATTCCTTTTGAAGCAATGCTTAATGCTCATGAAAAAATGAATATTATTGCGGGATTAGAATTATTCGGAAGTATATCGCGGTTGGTGGTAGCTTATGTTATAGTATATGTAGCATGTGATAATCTCATTATATATTCTTTTTTGCTTGCTATTATTCCGGTAATCATATTTCTATTTTTATTATTCTATTGTAAGCGAAAATATCCGGAAGTAAAGTATTTAAAAGTTAATGACAGAAAATTAATTAAGGAAATCGGTTTCTTCACGGGCTGGAATCTTTTTGGTGCTGTCGGCGGATCTCTACAACAATATGGAACAAATGTACTGCTGAATATTTTTTTCGGAACAGCCATAAATGCAGCTTATGGAGTATCAAGGCAAGTCAGTAACGCATTAGCAGGGTTTTCCTCAAATTTTATAAGAGCTGTAAGTCCGCAAATAACCCAATCATATTCATCAGGAGAAACAGATTACTGTTATAAATTAATATTCTCTTCATCAAAATATTCATTTTTTCTTTTGCTGACATTAATATTACCTTGCATGATAGAAATGCCGCGTATACTTGATATCTGGCTGAAAGAAATACCTCCTCATACAATACTTTTTTGCCGGCTGATATTGATCGAAGCTCTGATTAATTCGCTGTCTCAACCTTTAATGATTGCTGCACAGGCAACCGGAAAAATAAAGTTATATCAATCTGTAGTCGGAGGACTGATTATTCTGAACTTTCCTCTCTCATATATAGCTCTTACTATGGGTGCTAATGAGTATAGCGTTCTTATTATTGCAATTATAATAAGCATAGCTTGTTTTGTTGCCCGTCTTCTTATTCTAAAAAAAATAATGGATTTCCCGGTTAAAAGCTTTTTTAATTTTGTTATACAAAAAGCTTTACTTGTTTTAATAATAGCTCCGATTATTCCCCTTCTATTTTATCATTTTACAACTCAATTCCCTTTTAAAATACTTTTTACTTTTATTATTTCAGTATTGAGTTGCGTTATTATCATATATTTTCTAGGAATCAATAAATCCGAAAAAAGATATTTAACTGAATTAATTAAAAAAGTATTATGCAAACGATAATCAGAAAATTATTACCCGCAGGATTACGAAAATTTCTAAGGAAGATTAATAACAAAATCACTGCAAAAAAATATTATAATTATGATCTGAAAAGATATTTAAAATATTCTTCTCTTAACAATAATACCGACGATCCTGAAAAACTGATCCGTTCCATAATGCTGTCATATCATATAATAGAAAAGGGACTGACAATGCCCGAGACTAAATTAGGATTTGGGAAGGATGTTGTTAAAATATTAACAAACAATGTACAGGATTATATTGCTAAATATGGTAGCAACAATATTCAACTAATACATGCACAAGGCGTTTTGAACGAGTATATACATTTTCATATAAATAACAACTATACTCCGGATAAAGACCTGTCGGAACAAATATCAAAAATAAATATTTTAATTGGAAATGAATACCGTACAAATCAGAGAGTTATAAGTAATCAGGAATATTTCAATAAACTGGATATGCCTTTTCCCGATTTCTCTCAAAGCAGGCATTCAATAAGAAATTTTACTTCGGAAAACATTGATACTGATCTTATAATCAAATCTATTGATTTGGCGAGGAATACACCAACCGCCTGTAATCGTCAACCTGCCAAAGTACATATTTACGAAGACAAAGAAAGAATAAAGAAAATCTTGGATTTGCAAGGAGGTTCCAGAGGATTTTCACATTTGGTTAATGTCTTACTTATTATATCGGTAAAATTGGATGGTTTCGGAACATTGAGAGAAAGAAATGCTCCATATATCGACGGAGGTTTTTTCTCAATGAATTTATTATATGCACTTCATTACCATAAAATAGGAGTGTGTACATTAAATTGCAGTAATACTCCCGACAAAGATAAACTATTAAGAGAGCTATCGGAAATACCGGATAACGAAGAATTCGTAGTAATGTTAGCTTGCGGAAATGTTCCCGACTCTTTTAAAATTGCTTCTTCACCGCGTAATAACTTAACAGACTATTATTCATTCCATAAAATATAATAATGAAAGTTTTATATCTGGGCCCCAGCATCTATCTACCTAAACATGCATCGTTTAAGGACTGTTCGTCGGGATTTGATATGATGGTTTATGATATAATCGAAAATATATCCAATGATCCGGATAATAATGTAATTGTATTAACTTTAAAACTCACTGAAGAATTTGAACACAAAAAAATAACTTTCCTATCCCATACTAAAAAAGATATTATACGAAATATAAAATTTAAAAATGTAATTGAAGCCGTAAAGTCTTTTTTTATATTTAAACAACCATTTTCAGAAAGAGTAAAAACCGCCGTTTATCATTTAAATATAGGATATATAGAAAAGGTAATAAAATTACAGAAACCGGATATTATTCATATACACGGTATTACAAAAGATGCTATATCACAATTTAATACCTGCTTAAAAACGGGTGTACCTTTTATAGTAACTTTGCATGGATTGATAGGCTTAAGCGATACAATAAAAATACCTGATTTTTATAAAAAACTTGAATATAAATTATTAAAAAAAGCCGCACAGAATAATGTGCCGGTTACCGTTATAAGTCAGGGAATGATAAATAGAATTTCCGAAAAATATAATTTAAGCACAGATAATATTCATCTGATCTCGAACGGAGTAAAAATAAACAAGGTAGATAAAACAAACACAATAGATATAAAAAAAGAATACAATATTAATGATTCTAAAAAGATAATTTTATGTATCGGCAGTGTAACCGAAAACAAAAACCAACTGCAAATTGTAGATGCGGTAGAATTATTACCGGATGAGATCAAAAATAAATTTCTGATATTAATTATAGGATCAGACATGTTGGATGGAGCATTAGAAAAAAGAATTTCGGAGAAAAAGCTTGATGATTACATAAAATACGCCGGTTTCATAGAAAAAAATATGATATGGAATTATTATGAGCAAGGAGATTATGTTTTATTGGCAAGTAAAAATGAGGGCTTTGGACTTTCAATAGCAGAAGGGTTTTTTCATGGTTTACCTACTATCACTTTTTCGGATTTGGATGCTATTCCGGATTTGTATAATGAAAAAGTAATGATGTTAGCGTATGATCGAACAACAGAAAGCCTAACAAATGCTATTAATCAAGCAATCAGCAAAAACTGGGATAAAGAATATATTAAACAATATGCCTGCAAATTTTCTTATAATAATATGATTCGGAAATACCAACAATTATATGATTTATTAGTAAATAAATAACATTATTATCTATGAAATCAATTTTATCTTGTTCATTTTTAAAAACGGTTTATTTCAATTTTAAAATGTTACCCTTTAATCAGGCAATTAAATTTCCTTTTATTATAGGAAGGAAAACGCATTTTATCTCGTTGAAGGGCAATATTAAATTATTAAATCAAAAGTTATCTTCCGGCATTATTAAAATTGGTTTATCTAAAAGTGTATTATATGGAAAGCGGGAAACTGTCGATTTACATATAGACGGTACACTTGTTATTGATGGTTATGGAGAAATATTAAGAGGTTCGCGTATTTTTATCGGGGAAAATGGAAAATTATCTTTAATGAATGGATATTTTCATTTTAATGGAATTAGAATAATGTGTGCCAACGATATTCAAATAAATTGTCCGATTAGTGTCGGACAAAACACTCTTATTACTGATTCTGATTTTCATTATACAATTGATACGTTAACCGGAAAAAGAAACGTAGAAATAACCAAGCCTGTAATAATAGGTTCACACAATTGGATATCGATGGACGTTACTATTCTTAAAGGAACAGAAACTCCAAATTATTGCATTATTGGCGCTAAAAGTTTACTTAATAAAAAATATAATATTGAGGAAAATTGTTTAATTGCTGGTGTTCCGGCTCAGTTAAAACTAAAAAACATTAGAAGAGATTTTAATACATAAAACATGAAAAAAATCGGAATACTTACTTTTCAACGGGCACATAATTTAGGGGCGATGCTTCAGGCTTTTGCTCTCCAGCAGCAAATACTGGATTCGGGATATGAATGTGAACTTATCGACTATAGGAATATAGGAACTCCCGAATATTATGCCCGGTTATACAAAAAGAAAAATCCGAATATAATAAAATATTTTCTTTACCGTTTATTGCGCACATCTTTCTATCATAAATACCATAAAAAATTCAGGAATTTTCAAAAAGATAATCTTAAATATTCAAATTATTATTTTGAAGACAAAAATGTTCTGATAAAAAATAAAGTAGATGAAAATTATGATACGATAATCGTAGGAAGTGATCAGGTTTGGAATCTGGATCTTACTGATAATGATTTTTCTTATTTCCTTGACTTTTTTAATGATAATTCAAAGAAAGTTTCATATGCCGCCAGTTTGGGAAAAATAACTTATGAAGAGGATATTTTAAAAGAAATAGTATCTCTTATCAATAATTTTTCCATGGTTTCAGTACGCGAAACAGAAGGTGCTGCATTATTGAAAACATTAACAGATAAAGAAATTAAAACGGTTTTGGATCCCACATTGCTATACCCAAAAACATATTGGCTTAAAAAGGCAGCCGTTCCTAAAATAAAAGAAGAATTTATTTTCTGCTATGTAATAGGAACAGTACCTCAGAAAGCTATGGAATTATGCAGGTATTTATCTGATGTGTTCGGAATAAAAATAATAATAGGAGGTAATAATAGCTTCAGAAGAAAAAAAGAAGGAAATATCAAATATCTAAACTCATTGTCACCTTTCGAATTTGTAGGTTACATAGCAAATGCCAAAGTTGTTATTACCAGTTCCTTTCACGGAACAGCTTTTGCCATAAACCTTAATAAAGATTTTTATTCTATTCCCGTTAACTTTAATGACCCTAAATTATCAAGAAATTCCAGAATAACCAGCTTATTAAATTTAGCCGGATTGCAGAACAGATTTTTTAATAACGAAACCTCTTTACCTAAAATCGAAGAAATTTCTATTGATTACGAGGATGCAAATAAAAAAATGGAATTTGAACGCAAACAATCAATTGATTTTCTAAATAACGTCTTGAATTTCCGGAAACATGAGTAAATTGATTAATATACTTGGTCAATATCAAGCCAAATTATTTACCTTAAACATTATTGCAAAAAACAGGAAAGATAATTTTGCTGTGCAGAAAGAATTTCTGGATAGTCTGAAAGAACCTAAAGACGACCTTGAAAGAATGATTTTAAAAAATCGTATCCAACTACGTCATACTTCTTTTATCAAAGTTTTTTTTAATATTATCTCTTATATAATATTACCTTTCTTTTTACTTTATGTTTCTTTAAGGAGGAAACCTAAGAAAATTGAAAAAACCGATATTTTATATTTAGATTGTGTAAATTTAAATGAAGTAAAACCGGTTGCGCTTGAAGAAGAGTTTCCTGATTATAAAATTATTTCTTACAACCATAATTTTTTATTATTAAGGAGCGACCTGAAAATTATTTTTAAAGCTATCTTCAAATACAAATGTCCGGGTTGGCTGCTATTGCGATTCACAATGAAGCTATCATTTTACCGTTATTTAATCGAAAAATATCATCCTAAAAGTATTGCTATCACAAATGAATTATCGCCGACATCAACCGGTCTGACTTTTTTCTGTGAGCAAAATAATGTTGAACATATAAATTTCATGCACGGTGAAAAATTTTATTCTCTGGAAGAATCATTTGTACATTTCCATCGTTTTTATGTTTTTGATGAACATTATAAAAATAACTTTTTATCGTTGAAAGCTTCGGATAACACTTTGTTTATTATTCATACTCCTCCTAATTTTATTATTAATACGGATAGATACAGAAAAGAAGATAATATGACCGATTTCACTTATTATCTTTCCGGTTATAGTGAGGAAGAATTTATCGGAATCAGTAATATTATAGAAAAATTACAAAAAAGCGGTTATACCATAAAAATAAGACCTCATCCGCGTTTCAACAATTATAAACTTATGAATAAGTTTATTCCTGAGGAAATTATTGAAGACCCGAATACAATATCCATTGAAGAATCAATTTCGTCTTGCAGGCATGGAATGTCTGTATATTCCAGCGTTTTATACAAATGCGTTATAAATAATATACCTATTGTTATCGATGATATAAACTATAAAGAAGAGTTTGAATCGCTTAAAGATAAAAAGTATATTATTTTTTCTAAACCCTTTCAATTATTATCAGATATTATTTAGTATCTAAAATCAATCCAATTAATATGTTCAAAAATAAAATATTACTTATCACAGGCGGCACCGGCTCATTCGGGAACGCAGTTCTTAATCGCTTTCTTGATACAAACATAAAAGAGATCCGGATATTTTCGCGCGATGAAAAGAAACAAGACGATATGCGCCATGCCATACAGAATCCGAAAGTAAAATTCTACATTGGTAATGTGCGTGATAAACGTAGTGTCGATAATGCGATGCGTGGAGTAGATTATATTTTTCATGCGGCAGCTTTAAAACAAGTTCCTTCCTGTGAATTTTTCCCTATAGAAGCAGTAAATACAAATGTGTTGGGAACACAAAATGTATTGGACTCTGCTGTAGAATTCGGAGTAAAAAATGTGGTAGTATTATCAACAGACAAAGCTGCTTACCCGATTAATGCAATGGGTATAAGTAAGGCTATGATGGAAAAAGTTGCTATTGCAAAAGCCCGTTCCTTGGGAGATAACCCGACAACAACTATTTGTTGTACGCGATACGGAAATGTAATGGCAAGCAGAGGCTCCGTTATTCCATTGTTTATTGATCAAATTAAGGCAGGTAAAGATTTAACTATTACAGATCCTAATATGACACGCTTTATGATGACATTGAACGATGCGGTAGACTTGGTTTTATATGCTTTTGAGCACGGAAACAGCGGGGATCTTTTTATACAGAAAGCTCCTGCCGCAACAATAGATACACTTGCAAATGCAATACTTGAGCTATATAAGTCATCTTCAAAAATAAAAATTATTGGTACACGTCACGGAGAAAAACTATACGAGTCGCTTGTTACAAGAGAAGAAATGGCGAAAGCTGAGGATATGGGAAAATATTATAGAATACCCTGTGATTCAAGAGACTTAAATTATGATAAGTATTTTATTGAAGGAAAAGAAGAAATTTCCGAATTTGAAGATTATCATTCTCATAACACAAAGCGTTTGTCTATGGAAGAAATGAAAGAGCTGCTTTTAAAGTTAGATATTATTCACAAAGATATCGATAAGAATTTGTAGAACCAGACCTTATTAAAATATGAAAATACTTGTTTTAGGTTCGATTGGGATGGCAGGGCATACAATTACCCTGTATTTTAAAGAAAGGGGTTATGATGTAACCGCCTTTTCAATTTCTTCTTTTCCCTATGTGGAGAATAATATTATCGGAGATGCATTCGATCAAAAATTATTTGAAAAAATTATTACAGATGGGAAATACGATGTAATTATTAATTGCATAGGATTACTTAATCAAATTGCGGAACAAAATCAAGCTAAGGCAGTATATCTGAACAGTTATTTGCCACATTTAATATGCGATACCCTGAGAGATAAAAAGACCAAGTTAATACACATGAGTACAGATTGTGTTTTTAAAGGAAATACAGGTCCGTATTTTGAAAATAGTTTGAGAGACGGATTAACTTTTTACGATAGGAGCAAGGCTTTAGGGGAAGTTGAAGACAATAAGAATCTGACTTTCAGAAATTCAATTATTGGTCCTGATATGAATGAAAAGGGTATTGGATTATTTAATTGGTTTATGAAACAGAATGACACAATTTCAGGGTATACCGGAGCAATTTGGACAGGTGTTACTACGCTGACATTGGCAAAAGCAATGGAACAAGCTATTAAAGAAGATTTGACCGGACTATACAATTTAGTAAACAACGAAAGCATCTCAAAATATGGTTTAATGCTGTTATTCAATAAATATTTTAAAAACAACAGTCTGGAAATTAAGAAAGATAATAAATTTCAACTCGATAAATCGTTGAGAAATTCACGGACAGATTTCGGTTTTATTGTTCCATCCTACGAGGAAATGATTATAGAGATGAAAGATTGGATTGAAAATCATTCTGAATTATATCCACATTATAAAAACATACAGTAATGAATAAATTAAACTTAATGACCTTTGTGGGAACACGACCTGAGATTATTAAATTATCTGAGGTAATAAAAAAGTGTGATATATATTTTAATCATACATTAGTGCACACAGGACAAAACTATGCATATACGCTGAATGAAATTTTCTTTAATGATTTGGAGTTGCGCGCTCCCGATTACTATTTAAACGTAGTTGGAGAAAATTTAGGCGAAACAATAGGTAATATAATTGCAAAGTCGTATAATCTATTAACAGATAAAAAGCCCGATGCAATATTGGTATTGGGAGATACAAATTCCGCTCTTATTGCAATTAGTGCAAAAAGATTAAAAATACCTATTTTCCACATGGAAGCCGGAAACAGATGTTTTGATGAAAATCTGCCCGAAGAAATTAATAGGAAAATTGTAGATCACATATCGGATATTAATCTTCCTTATACGGAACATGCACGCAGATATTTATTCTCGGAAGGACTAAGAAAAGAATATATATTCGTAACAGGATCACCAATGGCTGAGGTTTTGAAAGTACATTCACACAAAATAAACAATAGCAAAATATTATCCACAATAAAACTTGATAAAAAGAAATATATTTTGCTATCCGCACATAGAGAAGAAAATATTGATAACGAAAAGAATTTCTTTGAATTGATGAATTCAATAAACGAATTAGCGGCAACTTATCAAATTCCTGTAATATACAGCCTGCATCCGCGAAGCGAAAAATTTATCAAAGAAAGAAACTTTACATTCAATTCTTATGTAAGGACATTAGAACCATTTAGTTTTTCAGATTATAATTGCCTGCAAAAGAATGCTCTTTGCGTTGTTTCAGACAGCGGCACTTTAGCGGAAGAATCGGCAATGTTGCATTTTCCTGCCGTATCAATAAGAACATCTACCGAACGACCTGAAGCAATAGATAAAGGTGGATTTATTATAGGATCTATTTCCAAGAAATCTTTATTGCAAGCAGTAGAAATAGCAGTGTCGATGGAGCAAAATAAAGAGCCGGATGCTGCTGTTAATGATTACCAAGATGAAAATGTTTCGGTTAAAATTGTTAAGATAATCCAAAGTTATACAGACATTATTAATAGAAAGATTTGGAATAAATAATTATCTTATTTATGGATATTTTGTTTTTAATGCTCACGGCACCCGATTTTGGAAATCCCATGGAGGGTGGTATGTATAGTGAATTGGCAAAAACTTTCCTGGAAAAAGGACATAATGTTTTTCCGGTTGCACCCGCATTATCTTACAATAAAAAAACAGCAATTGTAAAAGAAGGCGATTTTGATGTATTACGCATTAATACTTTAGATTTATTTAGTGTTAGCTCCATTAAAAAAGGTATTGCCAACATTCTATTATCTTATCAATATAAAAAGGCTATTACAAAATATTATAAGAAATATAAATTTGATTTAATTATTGTTCCTACACCATCCGTACTTTTTGCCGATGTTGCGGTTTTTTTGAAGAAACACTTTAGTGCTGAAGTTTATTTAATACTTAGGGATATTTTTCCTCAAAATGCTGTTGATTTAAATATGATTAAAGAAAACAGCTTGATCTATAAGTTTTTTAGGAGTAAAGAGCAAAAGCTTTATAAAGTAGCCGACAAAATAGGTTGTTCTTCTCAAGCAAATATCGACTACGTAATTGCTCATAATCAGAATGTAGACAAAAATAAACTTCACATTTTATATAATTTTCAAAAAAAGACGGAAAGAAAATTACCCGATCCGGAAATTAAAGAAAAATACAATATTGATAATAAATTTGTAATTGTATTTGGCGGTAATTTTGGTATTCCGCAAAAGATTGAAAATGTTATTGCATTTGCCAAACGATGTGAAATATATCAGGATGTCGAATTATTTTTAATCGGTAAAGGAACTCAAAGACATAATGCTGAAAACTTAGTAAAAAAAGCAAATGTAATTAATATTAGATTTGTCGATTTTGTTCCTCTTAATGAATATAAATCATTACTCCAATTTTGTAGTATCGGATTAATAAGTTTAAATGAAAAATTTACCGTACCTAATACGCCATATAAATTATGCGACTATTTTGATGCCGGCATTCCTGTATTGGCATCAATAGATAGTGCTACAGATCTGGGGAAAATATTGGTAGAATCAAATACGGGACTATATTCCCAAGCCGGAAACACAGATCAATTAATATCTCAGCTTGAGATTTTATATAATGATAAAGATCTCAGAAGAAAGATGGGAAAAAACGGACAAAAATTTTACGATGATTATATGACAACAGAAGTTGCGTATAATGTAATTATGTCGAACATACTTAATCAGGAGGTTTAGTTATGGTGTCACCATTCGGATATGGTAATATTAACTAAAGAAATAAATAACTTTGCAACTGTAATTTTATTGAAATTATCACTATAGTCAACAAAGGAGAATATCACATGACTACCGATTTAACAAAAGAATCTAATTTCAAGCAATGGTTTTGCGAGCTTAAACTTCGTATACGTGAGAGTCAAATAAAGGCTGCAATAAAAGTAAATAGCGAATTGCTGCATTTGTATTGGGATTTAGGACGTGATATTATTACCAGAGAGATGGATGCAGTGTGGGGAAGCGGATTCTATTCACGTTTGAGTAAGGAGTTAAAGAACGAATTTCCAGATATGCAAGGATTTTCAGTTACTAATTTAAATTATTGTAAACGCTTTTACCAGTTTTATACAAATTACTCAGAACTTCAGCAACAAATTACAGAAAAATTCTACCCCCAAGCTGAGGGCAGAATCCAATTAGCTGATAATGATAACGATATAATTCACCCCCAACTTGGGGGTGAATTTCAAATAAATCCATTATTCTTAATTCCATGGGGTCATCAAAAATTGATAGAGTCGCGCAGTTTTAATAAATTTTATTGGAGTAGATTTATATCAATGTTATTAATAATTTAACAAAATATGGCAAAAACCAATAAAATAATTGTATCAAACACAGAGATTGCAGTTACACAACTAAATAATGAAGATTATATTTGTATAACTGACATGGCAAAGGCAAAAGAAGGAGATGCCCGTGCCGCGGATATCATCAAAAACTGGATACGTACCCGAACAACGCTTGAGTTTTTAGGAACTTGGGAAGAAATGTATAATCCTAATTTTAAAGTGGTCGAATTTGACCACTTTAAAATGCAGGCAGGTTTGCCAAGTTTTGTGTTAAGTGTAAGTCAATGGGTAGAAACAACCAACGCTATAGGAATTTATGTTAAACAAGGAAAGTACGGTGGAACATATGCTCATAAAGACATAGCCTTTGAATTTGGATCTGCCGTTAGCGCTATTTTCAGACTTTTCTTGATCAAAGAATTTCAACGCCTTAAAAATGACGAGAATAACCGCTTGTCGTTAGAGTGGAATCTGCAACGCACTTTGTCAAAAATCAACTATAAAATTCATACAGATGCAATCAAAGAAAATCTTATTCCACAAAAAATAACGAAACAACAAACAAGTATTATTTATGCAAATGAAGCTGATTTATTGAATGTTGCATTATTCGGCATGACGGCCAAAGAATGGCGAGAAAAAAATTCTGATAAAAGCGGAAATATCAGAGATTTTGCCACGCTGGAACAACTTGTTGTATTGAGTAATATGGAAAGCATCAATGCATTACTCATTCAACAAAATCTTTCACAAGGAGAAAGATTAATTCAATTAAATAAAGTTGCAATCACTCAAATGAAGTCTTTGATTGATAACGACAAAATTAAACGGTTAAAGTAAAAAAATAACAAATCAGAAATGTATAAACACTTCTTTAAACGTTTCCTCGATTTTTTCTTATCCCTAATAGGTTTTATAATAATATCCCCTTTTTTTGTTATTATTACCGTACTTTTGTTGTTTGCAAATAACGGCAAACCGTTTTTCATCCAAAAACGTCCCGGTAAAAACGAAAAGATTTTCAAGATTATCAAATTCAAAACAATGAACGATAAAAAAGATAAAAATGGAAATTTATTGCCGGATAAAGATAGATTGACCAAAGTCGGTAATTTTATTAGAAAAACATCATTAGATGAAATACCGCAACTATTAAATGTAATAAAAGGAGATATGAGTTTGGTAGGTCCAAGGCCTTTAATTCCGGAATACATTCCATTATATAATCCGGAGCAAAAAAGAAGGCATGATGTTCGTCCCGGAATTACCGGTTGGGCGCAGGTCAATGGAAGAAATGCAATATCTTGGAAACAGAAATTTGAATATGATATCTGGTATGTTGACAACATTTCATTTAAACTCGATATAAAAATATTATTTTTGACGATAAAAAAAATCTTTCTTAAAGAAGGCATCAGTAAAGAAGGAGAAGTTACAACTGTTGCCTTTAATGGAAACAATTAATAATTTTAAGTAATGAAACCGACACTGAATATTACACCTGAGAGAATGAATAAAATTTGTCGGCTGCATATAACGATTAAAACAAAAATAAACGATTAAATTTATATTCGCATGAAAATAAATATTATTGAATATTTTATAGAAACTGTTTTAAATAACAAAAATAAAACAGCGGTTATTGACGGAGAAAGAAGTATTACTTTTGAAGAACTTGATAAATATTCCAGAAAATTAGCGGCATTAATAATTCAAAAGAAAGATATTAAGAATTTACCTGTTGCAGTATATTTACCGAAAAGTATTGAATCGGTATGTGCTAACATGGCAATTACATATAGCGGCAACATTTATATGAATTTAGATATTAAAACTCCGGCAGAGAGAATAAAAAATATTCTGGAATTAATATCACCGGCTATTTTAATAACTAATTCAAATCTGATAAAAAACATTGAGTTAATAATTCCGCAAAATGTAATAGTCATTAATATTGATGAAGATATTCAAGATGGTGGAACTTACGAACAAGAATATTTGATTAAACGTATTTCAAATCTTATTGATACCGATCCGTATTGTATAATAAATACATCGGGTTCAACCGGAACACCTAAGGGAGTTGCTTTGAACCATAAAAGTTTCTTCGACTTCATTGAGTGGTCGGTTGATACTTTGCATATCGGGAATGAAGAAGTAATCGGTTCTTTATCGCCGCTTGTTTTTGACATCTATAGTCATGAATTATGTATGATGATGGCAAAATCAAGCACAATAGTAATAATCCCCGATTCTTTATCGGCTTTTCCTGCTGCCATATTGAATTTAATGCAAAAGCATAATGGTACCTATATCTTTTGGGTACCAACAATAATGGTAAATATTGCTAATATGGATTTATTGTCAAAAGTAAGTTTACCTTCCTTAAAAAAGATTTGGTTTGCAGGTGAAGTTTTTCCGACAAAACAGTTTAATTATTGGAGAAAAAGCTTGCCTGATTGTATGTTTGTTAATCTATACGGACCTATAGAAATTACGCTTGATTGCACGTACTATATTGTTGAAAGAGAAATCTCTGATGATGAACCTATTCCAATCGGATATCCTTGTAGAAATACAGATATAATTATCTTAAACGAGAAAAATAAAAAGGTATCGGACGGGGAAGAAGGAGAATTATGTGTGCGTGGCACATCCTTAGCTCTAGGATATTATAACAATTGGGAAAAAACAAATGCGGCCTTTGTGCAAAATCCATTAAACAGTGCTTATCCCGAAATTATTTATAGAACAGGAGATATTGTTTTTACTAATAATTTGGGTGAAATTGTTTTTAAAGGCAGAAAAGACAGTTTAATAAAACATTTAGGTTATAGGATAGAACTTGGAGAAATAGAACACGTTGTAGTCAATCAATTGAAACTAGTAAAGAACTGTTGCGTTGTTTATAATTATAAGAAAAAAGAGATAACATTAATTTATGAAACTCCTGAACCTATGGATGTTTCCGACATGCGTAAAAAGCTTTCTGCAGTCTTTGCAAAATATATGATTCCTACGGGTTTTATTCACATGTTGGAATTACCGCGAAATACAAATGGGAAAATAGACAGGTTACTTTTATCAAAAAACATAAATGAATAAAGTAAATTCATATCAAGAAATAGTCAGCAAAATAAGCGAGATAAGAAATTATAAGAAAAAGTATATTACAAACTTTTACTTAGATGAAGCCCGCTGTAATTTTCTGTTTGAAGAAAATTGTTTATTCTCCGCATTAATTGGAGAAACTTATTTTATATTTCAAATTGATGATAACTTTTATCATTTATATTATTGTTCATCTGATAATGAAAGTTTAAAATCTGATATTAAAAGTTTTATCGACCAATACCATGAAAACAAAATTATTATGGTAGATATTATTGGGAACGAAGAGCAAATAGTGCCTGTAAAGACTAATTTTATGGAATCCGGTTTTACCTCATATCAATTATTGAATAGAATGAGTAAAGTAACAATACCTGATGATATTGTAGAGTTGGAGGACAAAAATATTATTAGTGCAACAAATAAAGATATTGTTGTTGTGAAAAATTATCTTGATGAATTCTTTGATAAATATTCGGAACAAATTCCCACATTAAAAGAGTTGCAAATATGGACAAAAGAAGATTCTATTTTAGTCTATAAAAAAAATAATGTAATTTTGGGCTTTATAATATTTGAGATAAAAGGCGTTACTTCGTACCTGCGTTATTGGTTTGTTCATCCCGAATATAGAGAAAATAAAATTGGTGCTAAACTTCTGAAAGAATATTTTCTCAAAAGCAAAAACACCAAAAGACAACTATTTTGGGTAATAACTTCAAACGAGAATGCTATAAAAAGATATGTTCATTACGGTTTCTTACCGGAAAAAATATATGATGAAATACTAATGTATAAAAAATAATAAATACTATGAATAAGAGGATTATCGAGATACTTTCGGAATTACGTCCTGAATTTGATTTTTCCGAAAATGTTAACTTTATTGAAGAAGGAATGTTGGATTCCTTCGACGTTATTAATTTAGTTACAAGCTTGGATCAAGAATATAATATTTCTATAGACGGAATGGATATATTGCCTGAAAATTTTTCTTCAGTAGAAAGTATCATTAAATTGTTAAGAAAAAACGGAGTAAAATAATGAATTAAGAAAATGAATTTACTTTTTAAAAACAAAAAGATTTCGGGAATACTTACCGTTCTTCCTTCAAAAGAAGTTTTGTTTGAAGACGAAATCGAAAATTATAACTTTTCTGCTGCAAAATCTATGAAGCTTAAAATGGCAATGGGTTATAACAAACATAGAATTGTAGATGAAGATACTTCTGTTTCGGATTTATGTGTTTATGGACTGAGACATCTGTTGGATCATAACTTATTGAAAAAAGAAGATATTGATGCGCTGATTTTAGTAACACAATCTCCCGATTATTTTATGCCTGCAACAAGTAGTGTTATTCATGGCGAATTAGAATTAGGCAGAGATGTTTTCTGTATGGATATTAACCAAGGGTGTGCCGGTTACATTGTAGGGCTTATTCAGTCATTTATGCTTCTGGAACAAGAGCAAATAAATAAAGTTGTTCTGTTAAATGCCGATATATTAAGCCGAAAAGTTTCTAAACGCGATAGAAACAGCAATCCGTTAATAGGCGATGCTGCAACAATTACAATAGTTGAAAAATCCGAAACTCCGAATACTATTTACGGAACAATAAAAATGGATGGATCTTCTTCAGATGCTTTAATGATTCCTGCGGGAGGATTTAAAATGCCGGCAAATGCAGAAACTTCTGTTATGCATGAAGATGCGGCAGGAAATTTCAGGTCTTTGGAAAATTTAGTTATGAAAGGCGATGAAGTCTTTAACTTTGTACAAACAGAAGTTCCGCCTATGATTGAGGAATTATTATCCTATGCAAGACAAAATAAAGATGACATAGATTGGTATATGTTTCATCAGCCCAATAGGTTTATGTTAAATAAACTGGCAGACAAATTAGGCGTTCCGCATGCTAAAATGCCGTCGAACATTGTAGAAAACTTCGGAAATGCAAGCGGTGCAACAATACCTACTAATATCAGCTATAACATAGGAAAAGAATTGGAAAATAAACAATTCCGTTTTTGTTTGTCGGGTTTCGGCGTAGGACTTACTTGGGGAGCGTTACTTATGGATATTGGAAATGTTGATTTCAATGAGATTATTTACTATTAAAATAAATTATTATGGAAAAAATTTATGAAGAACTCGCAGAATTGCTTGAAGTTGATAATATCAACGACGATGATGTTTTAAAAGAGTTTGAAGCTTGGGATTCACTAACAATTTTGTCGATAATTGCTTTAGCTTCGGAAAACTATAACAAGACTTTGCTTGCAAAAGACATCAATGGAGCAGAGAATGTCGGAAATTTAATAGCTTTAATTACAGCATGAAGATAATAAATCCGTTAGACTTAACCGGCAGAAAATATCTTATTACAGGAGCAGCTTCGGGAATAGGAAGAGCAAGCAGTGTCTTTTTATCACAATTGGGAGCAGAATTGATTTTAGTTGATATTAATGCTCAGGAATTGGAAAAAACCGCTAGTTCATGCCCTTCAAAGGTATTATTAGTTGCATGTGATTTATTGGATATACCAAAACTGAAAGAATCAATTATTAACGCAGTCTCGGATTTTGGTAAAATACATGGTTTGGTTCACATAGCAGGAAAATCATATATTTCTCCATTAAAAGCAATAAGCGAAAATGGAGTATTGGATACATTTAAGTTAAATACCTATGCCGGACTGGAATTAGCTAAATTGTTCATAAATAAGAAAATTTATGCAGGAGAACACGGTTCAATTGTATTTATTTCTTCTGTTTACGGAATAGTAGGGTCACCGGCAAATGTCGGATATGCGGTTTCAAAGGCAGGAATTATTGGCGCTACTAAGGCTCTGGCAATGGAGTTGGCGCCTCAAAAAATAAGAGTTAACTGCGTTGCACCGGGTTTTGTTAAAACCAAAATGATGGATTCTAACACGGGATCTTTCGATGATAATTATTTGTCTGTTTTGGATAATTTACATCCTTTGGGACTCGGTGAACCTGAGGATATTGCCAATGCAATTTCTTTCATGCTATCGGATATGTCAAAATGGATTACAGGCGCAGTTATGAATGTAGATGGTGGTTTTACTGCCCAATAAATGTTTTATATGGATAATAAAGAATATATTTTAGTTACAGGTGCTTCTTCCGGAATGGGTAGGGAGATTGCAATAAAATTATCTGAATACAACAACATTATATTGAATGGAAGGGATTTAGAACGTTTAGAAGAAACAAAAAATCATTGTTCATCGAGTCATACCCATTTAATATGGCAGTATGATCTGTTTAATGTTGAAGACGTAGAGCAATCGCTTATTGAATTTTTAAAGGTAAACGATATTAAAGTTAATAAATTTGTTCATTGTGCAGGATTTATGAGTACATATCCGTTGAAAATGGTTAATTTATCATTAATACAAAAGACTTTCAATGTAAATGTATTCTCAGCTTTATTAATTACTAAAGTTCTTTCTAATAAAAAAGTCAATGAAAAATCATTGTCGGCAGTTGTATTAATTTCGAGCAATATTAGCAATTTCGGAGCAAAAGCCTTTAGTGCATACGGAGCATCAAAAGGAGCATTAGATTCCATGATGCGCTCCTTAGCTGTTGAATTAGCTCCTAATGTAAGGGTAAATTCAGTTCTTCCGGGCGGAGTAAGAACAACAATGACAGAACACATGTATCAAGATGAGGAACTAATCTCAAGAATGGCTTCATCATATCCGCTTGGCTTAGGAGACGTTACAGATATATATGAAGTTGTGAATTTCTTACTGTCGGAAAAAGCTAAATGGATTACAGGACAACAAATTACAGTCGACGGAGGAAGAACGATTAATATTTCAGGTTAATGCAACTCGAAATACTTAAACTTATTAACAGCCCTGTTCCGTCAAATTGTTACATAATTTTTAGTGAGAATACTAAAAATTGTATTATAGTTGATCCCGGTAGTTTTTCGTCCGACATATTAATGTCCGAATTACTTAATGGGAATTTAACGCCTCAATACATTATTCTTACTCATGAACATTTCGATCATATTTGGGGGTGTAATGAATTGATAAAAAATTTTAACCCGACAATAATTTGCTCTGCTGCATGTGCCGAAAGAATAATAGACCCTAAAAAGAATCTTTCTTTATTTTATGATCAACAAGGATTTTCTGTGTCGGGTAATATTTTATTGATTGAAAACTTGAATTATTCCTTAGAATGGGAAAAGAATAAAATAGATTTCTTTATTTCTGAAGGTCATACAGATGCCGGTATATGTTTTTATTTTGACAAAAATATTTTTACGGGCGATACACTTATTGAAGGAGAAAAAACAGTAACAAAACTATTTTGCGGCTCTAAGAAGAATCTGTTAAAAACAATTGATAAAATTAAAGAGTTTCAAAACAATGGATATGAAGTGTTTCCCGGACATGGCAATACTTTTTTTCTTGATGGATACGATTTAAACAAAATGTTGTAATTATGAATAAGTTAAAAGATATAATATTTTTCGGCACCGGAGCTGTTGCCGCAGAGATAACCTCATACTTGGAATCCAATAATTGGTTAGATGATAATCAGTTTCAAATAAAAGGTTACGTTGCCTCAGATGATAACGGTATAATAAATTGGGAAAAATATCATTATAAATATCCTTATTTGGGAAAATTAGAAAGCTACACAATACAATCAAATGATTATTTTATACTTGCTTTAGGAAACTACAAAGTAAAAAGGGAAATAGCTACACATATAAAAAATAATGGAGGTAATTTTGTTTCTTATGTACATCCTTCTGTATGTATAGCAGATTCAGCAACCATTGGAGTAGGAAATATAATATATCCGCAGATTATTATCGGACCGAATGTAAAACTCGGAGATTTTAATCTGTTAACTTCACAATCTATTATAAGTCATGATTCATCAATTGGAGATTATAATTTCTTTGCAACAGCTTTACTGTGCGGATATAATTCGGTAGGAGATGATAACTATTTTGGAATAAGAGCCACTACACTTCCAAGTGTTGAAATCGGCAACAGAAACATTATACAAGCAGGAATGATCGTCGACAAAAACATAAACGACGATACAACAATATTTTATAGATACAAAGAGAAGATAATAGCAGTTACAAAAGAATAAATAATACAAAAAACAAGTAAATACAGGAGAAGATATTAAAAATACAAATAGCCTGATTAATAATTTTGATAATTATTAATAAATTCAGCTTTTCAATTAAAGGCTAGAATAAAAAATACACTTTAAGAACAATTGCATTCGTACTTCCCTTACACACATTAGGGCAATGAATGCATAAAGGAAGCATTTGATACCAAAGGGTTGTCCCGTTAGGAACAAATGTAAATGATTTAGGATATTCTTTTAAAAATGTTTGCGTATTGCATTTACTGTTTCGATAAATCATAATCGAACGGCTAAAGAGAATAATTATATTTCAGAATACATTACAAAGAAGAATTATGTTTTCGAAAAGTGATTGATTAAGTTTATTGATATTTAAGTATAATACAATAAAGAATCTAAACGAAGAATATCCATATACATCTCCCTCCCGCAAATTCTTAGCTAACAATCAGACTTATAAAATAATTTAAATTTTTAGTACGAAAACTAAACTTTTGATTACCTTTGTACTTTATTTTGTACATTTATTGGAATTATTTTATACTATGTTTAAAGGTATAGTCTTTTAAAGGAAATACGTGGAGAACCGCTTTTGTTTATTGATAAACAGATTATAAAGCTTTAAAAAAGCAAAACAGGATAGATAAAGGCTATATTCTAAAAACAAACTATCTCATATTATTTATGCGGAAGGTATATTAAAATTCCTGTATATTTTTGTTGTATTAGGAATTTCTAATATTTCATAAATAGGAAGGATCTTAAAATTCATTAATGTTATTCCTTGAAATATGGCGGAGTAATTATCTTAAATATTAACTTACTGTTATGGTTTATGATTATTTAATGGAGGATATATTCAATTGTAACATATAGCAATGTTTTTTATGTAACAGTAAAATAATACATTCTTAGAAAATCTGACATTGTTGTTTAGTTGATGAATATAGAACAGCTTTTTTTACACATATTAAAAAAATGAAATAATTCACATAAAAAATAAAAGGAAAATGAAAAAATTAGTACTATTTAAAAGGTTAATGTTTCTGATTGTTTTATTTCTTGTTGTGGGAGATGTATTTTCACAAGATTGTGATTTTACTATTACCGCAAATACACAACCAATGTCTTGTCCTGGTAATGGACAAATTATGGTTAATGTAAGTAATATGACAGGAGATTTTAGTGACTTCAGATATTCTCTAAGTTCCGCAACAGTAAATATTAACAATTCTACAAGTAATGTTTTTAATGGCTTATCTGCCGGCACTTACAAAGTTGTGGTTAATGCTATTTGTACTTCTTCCGGAAATATTATTGTTTCAAAGACGTTACAAGATGTAGTTATTAATTCAACTTATGTTACGCCGGATTTGGGATTGGTACAGGGAGATTTTACTTCTTCGCACCAATATGGAACAGTCCCCAGTTTTATGTGTTCTCCTACTGGCCAGATA
Organism: Bacteroidales bacterium; assembly: GCA_031276035.1. Classification (NCBI taxonomy): domain Bacteria; kingdom Pseudomonadati; phylum Bacteroidota; class Bacteroidia; order Bacteroidales; species Bacteroidales bacterium. The sequence continues at coordinate 201,596 of JAISNV010000034.1, forward strand.
CAATTACGGATACAAAACGGTGTATTTCCTTATTATGTAGAGATATATAAGGACAATACTTATTTCAGAACCGATAATTTCTCCGAGCGTATGTATAGCGGAACAGCTTCCAATATGTATAATTATAAAGATTATTATACTATTGAGAATCTTCCTCCAGGAAATTATACTTTTCACGTTACCGATGGTTGCGATTACTCGCTCCCGTTTGTTACTGGAAGTGTTTCGAGCTTGAGCGATACATATCCTTTGAATAGCGCCTATATTTTTCGCGATCCGCCTCAAATATCGGATAATATAGTCAGATTTTCAATATTACAAGGAATTAGTAGCAACAATAGTTATTATTATTATGGTTATACACAAGCTCAGGGAATTGCAAGCTGGTGGGAATATTGTGTAAGTACAGACGGAGGAAATACGTTTTCCGTATGGAGTGATGTGTCTGCCGATGGGATTGTACAACAAACTTTAAATATGCCTAAGTTATTGCGGTTTATATGGTAAATCGATACAACTAAAGGTCAGAGATAAAATATGTCAAAAAGAATATACTAAAAATTTTTCTATAAATCAGCCTACTGTTAATTCAGCGTATTCGTATACTACAGACAGTTCGCAAACTACTCCTGCCTCTTATGATGCTTGTGGATATACTGCTCAAAAAAGTATATTGAATCAACACACGTCGTCTTTTACTCAGCAAACGAACAATTATAAAGCTAATCAGTTGAGTAATAGCTCTGCGGATTTTTATTATACACCACCGTTAAGTATTCTGGTTGTGGATAATGGGACAGGACAGGTGATAAGTCAGACAACTCAAACTAAAGCTTCATACAATTGGCGGCAAGATGTGGCTGTTACACCTGATATGGATGGGAAAAACATCAATATAACTGTTACTGATAAAAATGGTTGTGTTATTAGTAATCGCAACCAGTTATTCGATTATGTTGAAAGAACCACTACCAATGGAGGTACTAGATATAATACAAATTGGCAAATCAATTCGAGTGCTCAAACAGGCGATAATTGTGGCGATTATGACCGGAAAATCAGCATTGTCAGAAAAAACCCGAGCAATGATTTTTTAGATAGTACCTATATCCATTTGGTACAAAGTCCCCAGAATAATAAATATAATTTTTCGGCACTTTATTTGGCAGCTTCTAACCAGTGGGTTATAAATAAAGAAAATCCGATCAACACTGCTAATATTTATGCAAGTTCGGATGCGGCAAATAATTTGACGATAGCGGCTCCCGACTTGATAAGCGGTACTTATGTTTTTGAAATGACAACACAATGTAAGAAAGAAACAATAACGAAAAGTTTTACTTTTCCGAATTTCTTATCCGTTTCTGAAGAACCGAAATATAATATCATTACTAATTGCGGATTTTTAGATATAATTCCTGTTGCCGGACAAATTCAGTCTGATGGACAGAATACAACTACTTATTTTGCAGTTATAGCAGGAGAACCGGGCGGATACTCTTCCGCACCTGTTACTAAAGGCGGTAAATTAGAATTAACAATACATGGGGAATATACTATCAGAATGTACTCAAGTATTAATAGTTCCAGCGTTTGTGGTATCCATGATACAACGATTATTTTCGAAGCGTCCAATATCGAATTTAATTATCTGACAGCTTATGTATGTAGTCCGGCCGACACAAAAGCGCATGTAAATGCCAGAGGAAAATCCGGAAAAAGACCATACACTTATAGCCTTTATAAAGATATCAACGAAACAATCCTATTAGCTTCCGATACCATAGGAGATTTTTCCGAAGTGGATGCAGTTATGGGCGATATACTATATATGAAAATTGAAGATGTTTGCGGTGCAAGTTTCGTTTCTTCTATTGATGTTATAGATTTGGAATCTTTAAGAAAAGCATGGTTTGGAAACAATGGATTAAAAGAGTTGAGCATTTGTGAAGGAAGTACTATCTATTTAAGAGGTATATCATTAGGAGATGTTACATATTCTTGGACCGGCCCGAACGGATTCGCGGACACATTACAAAATACCCAACTTACGATCCTTCGCGGAACTGCAAATGAGGGATGGTATTATTTGAACGTAAACAATTCTTTTTGTCCGACAGTAGTGGATAGTGTTCACTTGCTTATCATGCAATCTCCATCTGTTACTATTATGGATAATGCAGCTATTTGTCCGGGCACCGAATATACTGTAAAACTGAAAGCTCACGGTGACGCACCTATCAATTATACAGTAGTAACTGAGATTAATTCGATTAAAACAGAAATACCGTTTACTAATGTGGCTGATGGACAAGAAGATGAACTAAAGGTGTCTCCTCTGTCCACCATGAAAATATGGGTAAAAGAAGTAAATGACAGTCAGTGCTCGTATGAGATTCCCGAAGACACAATTACTATTAATATTAAATCTATATCATCTAGTTGTAATATAACGGCTTCTATGCAGGAAATGTGTTATGATGAAACCGCACAACTTACCGTAAGCTCCACATTAGATATACCATATACAATTAACTGGTATAGTGACATCGCTTTAACCAACATGGTAAAATCTGAGCCCATTACTGTATTAGGACAACAATCAACATTGAGTATTCCTAATGTAAAAAGAGATACGATATTTTATGTCACAGCAAGCAATGATGCCTATTGTGAATATAAACCCGGTATTACTGTTGGTAGTGTTAATATGAGTAATAACATTACTACCATAAATTGTGGAGAAGGTATTAATTTTTATGATACCGGAGGCCCTGACGGAAATTATAAAAACAATGAAGATTTAGTTCAGACATTTGTTTCTACCGCCAATGGTTCCCCTGTAAATATTACGTTTAGTTCTTTTATAACGGAAGATGCCAATTATGATAAGATGTATATTTATGATGGTGGAAGTATCAATTCGCCTGTATTGGCTTCTCAGTTAGGAGGTGATTTAAGTGCCAATTTACCCGGTCCTTTTGTTTCTACAGGCGATAGTCTTACCATATTATTTGTATCCAACTTCAATAATTCTTTTGCCGGATGGAATGCCGTGGTAGGTGTCGAAAACAAACCTGTCGAAGTAATAGCTGAGGTATTGGATTCTATTAAAGTAACTATTACCTCAAGCCAACCATTGCCTATCCATTACATTGGATCAACTGTTTTGAGCGCCAACGCTTCCGGAGCACATGGTACATACAACTACAGATGGTACACCAGTACAAACGGTACGGATTTTATATTGGATGCTCAGGCTACTACTTCCGATTATGAAGTTACTAATCTTACCATTCCTACCTACTACAAAGTATTAGTAAACGATAATAATATCAATGCATGCGCAGATGAAGCCGAAGCAGTTATTTTCTTGAATGCGGCCGATATTAACTTAACATTGAGTCTGTTGACTCCGGCGCAAAATATTTGTCCGGATGAATTTCCGATAACATTAAGGGTAAATAACAATGGTACGCAGGATGCAACTAATGTGGTAATCAAAATATTGTTGCCTAACAATATATCAAGAGAAGGTTCACATAACCTTGAAGTTGCTTTTCAGACAATTGCAGCTAATAGTTACGAAGAGTTGGAAATAAATCAGCTGAATATAATTCCTTCTATAAAAGTAAATGAAGCACAAATAAAAGGACAGATATGGTCTTGCGACCAGGGCGATAACAATGTCAATACTGTATATGGCGATTGGGACTGGCAAAGAGAACCTAACGAAGCTGATGAAAATATACTTTTGATTGATATAAACCGCGTGGTTACCAACAACGATATTGTTGCTTTAAATGATACTGTATGTTATGGTGATAATGCCGTATTAGAAGCAAGTACTACGTTTAAATATCCGCAAACTTTTATGTGGTTCAGTGATTCTATCGGAACCGAAATGATAGCTGAGCAAACATTATTAGAAGCGTCTCAGAGTCCTGCTAATCTTACTATTCCGGCTTTGATGAGCGATACTACCGTATATGTTACTTTTTATAATGATAGTATTTGCCGTTACACGATAATAGATAAAGAGTATAGCTATAATATATTTATGTTGGATGGGAAATCCGATATTGCAATTGATGAAATAGTTTCATTTTTTGATTCGGGCGGGCCAATCGAAAATTATGGTATAACGGAAAATTATACTTATACAATTGTATCTCCTTCAGGTGATCCGATTATTGTTAAATTCAAGTCGTTTGAAATCAACGAAGCTACTAACGAAATATTGAATTTGTATGATGGTAACAGTACAAACGCACCTTTGTTAGTATCACTAACAGGTACTCCTGCCATGCCGGCAACATATACAACTACTGGAAATAGCTTAACATTCAACTTTCAATCTAATGATGAACCTTTGAGTGGTTGGGAAGCCGAAATCAGTACAGTACAAAAATTAAAGCCCGTAAAAGCGTTTGTTAAATCTTTTGCAGATCCCGCTGCTGTTACGGTTACTTCGACTACCATTTGTCCTGACGCTACTGCAGACTTGATAGCTTCATCGACTTTAGATTATCCGCAAACTTTTGTATGGTATTCAGACAGTATCCTTACCAATATCGTATATAGCGAAATTGTTGATGGTATAAATAAAACATATTCGACATTCACATTGTCTAATCAAACTATAGATACTGCCTATTATGTAACGGTAGGAAATAATATGTTTTGCAATCTTACTAATGTAGGCCTTGATCCTACAGGTTACAAACCACGTAAGGCAACAATAACCATAACACAGCCTGTTGTGAGTATAACTGGAGCCGACGAGCTTTGTGTAGGAGCCTTTACCACACTATCGCCAACAACCGGCGGAACATGGGCAAGTAGCGATGCAATCATTGCTACGGTAACAAATGATGGTGTAGTAACCGGAGTAAGTGCAGGTGATGTAAGATTTACTTTTACAGACAATACTACAGGTTGTACTAACATAACAGATATTGTCAGGATAAACGCATTACCGACTATTAATGTTATAAACATAGCTATTTGTTATAATGATGATGTTGATCTTACAACAGCTGTATCAGTACAGCCTGGAATCAATGCCTTATTCTTTACAGATGCTGCAGCTTCAATTCCTGTTGGAGATCCGACACAAGTTAAGGATATAAAAAACAACACGACATTTTATGTTAAAGCAGAGAATAGTACTAACTTTTGTCAAAGCAGTTTACAATCGTTCAATGTAATTGTAAACCCGTTGCCTACATTAAGTGTACAAAACATAGCTATATGTATGTTTTCAGATGCCGATCTTACTATGGCTGTAAGCAATGTGGTTGCAGATACATTGTTATTTTATTCGGATCAATTAGGAACTGTGCCGGTAATAACACCGAATGCTGTAAATGGGATTCTATCCGATGAAGTGTTTTATGTAAAAGGATTGAATAAATCTACTGGTTGTACAAGTAATATGTTGTCTTTTAACGTTATAGTAAACGGCGCTCCGTCAATTACTTTGTTGAGCAATAATACACCGGTTTGCGAAGGAGGTTTCATAAATATAGAATATGAATTAGAGAATGTAAGCGGAGCTGTTGTGACCGGATTACCACCGGGAGTTCAAACAAATGCTACGGCAACACTATTGACTATTTCCGGTACTCCTACAATAGCAGGAACTTATTACTATACCATAACAACAATCGGGCAAGCTACTTCTTGTGACCCGGCTACACTACAGGCTTCCGTTATTGTACATCCGAATCCGGCCGCTTCATTTTCTTATCAAATAGAAGCGAATCCTTTATCTATAACTTTTGCAGATCAATCAACAGTTTCATCAGGAAGTATTGTTAGTTGGGAATGGGATATGGGCAATCTTTTTCAGTTCGCAGGAGACGGTAGCCCGTTTACTTATGGATATACAACTGTCGGAATTTACAATGTAACATTAAAAGTAACGACAGATAATGGATGTAGCGCATCAATTACACAAACATTACATACTGATGCCAATGTTAAACCGGGCTTTGATATTGATGTTGAAAATCAATGTATAAGCAATAACCGTTTTGTGTTTTCTAATACTTCTGTTATTCATGGAACAACGGAAGTAGAATATTTATGGGACTTTGGCGATGGAATAACAAGTTCAAATGTTAATCCTGTACATTCTTATACCAATCCCGGATCATATCCTGTATTATTAACAGTTACTACTGACAAAAATACGATTAGCGAGTCTGTGCAATCAATATCAAAAATTGTGAATGTAAGACCGGAACCGCCGGTATGGGTAGAAGATTTAGAAATTTGCCTGGGCGAGAGTGTTGACCTTACTACTGCATTACTTCCTATTTCAGGTACAACTGTTTCTTATTACAGGGATGCTGTCGGAACAATTCTTGTTTCAGACCCAACAAACGTAATAGATGTGGAGTCTACAACTTTCTTTTATGTAAAACTGTTGTATAACGTGACCGGTTGTGAAAGTCCGCTTACAGGGTTCAGGGTAAAAGTAAATTCTGTACCTGACTTAGAAGTGCAGGATATCTTTGTTTGCCTCGGCAATAATGCAGTAGATATTACACCTGCAATAGTATCTTATTCGGCCGGAAGCACACTTCAGTTCTATAGAGACGCTGAGGGTACCCAGCTGATTATGTCTCCTCAATCTGTAAGCGAAGTTACAGCTATTTCTCCATTTTGGGTAAAAGCGGTATATCCGAATGGTTGTGAAAGCGAAATGAAACTATTTATGGCAAAAGTTACAGTGTTACCTTTTGTTGAAGTAAAAAATATAAATGTTTGTACGGGAGGTGAGGTCGACCTGAATTCGGCGGTAACTATTTATGAAGGAAGTTATGTTCAGTTTTATGAGGATATTAACGGCACTAATCCCGTTTCATCTGTTGTGACCGTAACTAATAGTCCGGCAACCTATTATGCAAGAGCAATATATACCATAACAGGTTGTGAAGGAGAAATGGAATCATTTGTTGTAACCACCAATCCGGTTCCGGATGTCATTATTGGAAATTTTGTATATTGCCATGGTGAAAGCGTACCTGAATATACCTTTACGGGTTCCGTTACAGGAAATAATTTTAACTGGAAAAGGGTTGTAGGTCATGATTTAGGTCTGACAGAAATAACAGGTACAAATGTGATTCCTGCATTTACAGCTCAAAATACCGGTGTATATCCATTAGAGGCTATTTATGAAGTAACCCCGGTGTATACTGAAAATGGTGTTAGTTGCGAAGGCGCATCAGAATATTTTATGATTATTGTTAATCCGATTCCTGTACTGGCTCCTGTGGTAGATATGGTACATTGTTACGGAACAGAAGTTGAGCCGTATTTGTTTACGAGCAATATTCCTGATGCCGATTATAAATGGAAGCGGGTAGGAGGAGATGTAATTTCTTTGATTCCTGAAAACGGAGAGAATTTTATGCCAGGGTTTACGGCGATGCTCAATAACGGCACTGCACTTACAGCACAATATAAAGTAACTGCCGACTTCAGCTATGCTAATAAAACATGTAATAATGGAGATACTATAACCTTCAATATTACTTTGTTACCCGAAATAAAGGTTAATATAACCAATGCAGACCAAACCGTTTGTTCCGGTACTGCTATACAAGATATTGTCTTTGGTTCAAATGTTCCGACTAACAATGTTACATTCCGTTGGGAAAGAATTTCCGGAGTTTTACCGGGAATGGTTACATCCGGCACCGGTAGTATTGCCGCACAAATATTTACCAATACCGGTAGTACATCCGTAACCGCCTTATATTTAGTAACACCAATATATCATTACAATGGTGTAAATTGCGAAGGCATACCCGAAACATTCTCAATCACGGTCATGCCGGAAATACAGATAACAGCTATTCCAGATTTCACCTTCTGTTCCGGAGAACAAGTTCCATTGTATGTATTAGGAAATAATCCGTCTGTTAACTATTCCTGGCAAAACGATAATGGTATCGAAGTCGGATTACCGGACTCTGGAACAGGCAACTTACCCGCCTTTACCGCAACCAATGCTGGCGACGAAGCGATAACTGCAATTTACCGCATAACCGCTTCAACTGTACTGAATAATGTAACGTGCGAAGAAGAGGTTTATGTTTCAATAACAGTAAATCCCGTCCAATTAGTAGATGCGGTATCAAGTATAACATTATGTAACAATGAACTTCTGGAAATTATCTTTACGGGAAGCGCAGATGATTATGAATGGGAAAGAATCGGCGGCACTAATATAGGCATTCCGCTTCAGGGTACAGGAAATATTATAGATATTGCGGTTGTGAATATTACGTCATCACCTATAACAGCAACCTACCGGGTAAGACCTGTAGGAACTTGTCCTGGCAACGAAGTGATTTTCGACATTACGGTTATATCTACTCCAGTACTAAATAATTTACCCGTAGATATTGTTCATATTTGTTCAGGATCTACTTTCGATTATATTGCATCAAGCAATACTAATAATGTAATATTTAGTTGGATAAGAGATGCTAATCCTGATATAAATAACGGCGTGGCGGCTTCGGGAAATAATGCTCACATAAATGAAGTGCTTATCAATACCTCGACAAATCCGGTTGTTGTTAATTATCAAATTATGTTAGAAGTCAGTTCGTGTGCACCTGTAGTTGAAAATATAGCAATTACAGTTCATCCGGCACCGGAAATAGATATTAATTATTCGCACATGTTTTGTACAGGCGCGTTTTCGGTGATAATACCTTATGTTACAACAAATAATCCTACGGATTATAAGCTGATATTTTCGGATGTTGCCATTGCGGCAGGATTTGCAAATATAGCAGACTTCACAACTTTACCACCGGATGAAATAATAATACCTGTACCGGAATTTGTGGCAGAGGGTAATTATTCTGGAATAATAACAGTGAAGAAAGGTGATTGTACTCGCGAATATCCTTTTGAAATCAGAGCAGTAAATTCATTTTATATTATTGAACAACCTAAGTCGTTACAAAACTTATGTTCCGGTTCTTCGGAATTCGAACTAACCGTTCTAACAAACAAAGAGAACTTGACATATCAATGGTACCATAATGGTCAGGCAATATCGGATGCAACTTCCAATACATATATTGCTGAGTTTGGTTCGGCAACGGCGGGAGAGTATTATGTTGAGATCAGTAATGTTTGTATTACTTTAACAAGTGATGTGGTATTTGTAACGGAAAATCCGGTTACTATTGAACACGAATGGGACAACGTGATTTATGTGAAAGACTATGATCATCATTTCGTAAGATTCCAATGGTATAAAGACGGTTATCCTGTAAATGTTAATGGATTTGCTCAATATTATGGGGAAGAACAAGGACTTGATGGTACATATTATGCAAGATGTTATTATGAAGATGGTTCGTACATCGAAACTTGTCCGGTAACAATTATTAAAACCAAAACTCCAATTGAGGTTAAATTGTACCCTAATCCTTCCTCTGCAGGTTCTACATTTTATGTGTCGATAGATAATAAAGAATTAGAATTGGATTCTGTTGAAACTTATATAGAAATAATAAATATGTTGGGACAAGTTGTAACTAAAACTCGTGCTATTGGATCTGTAATAGAGGCAAAAGCTCCTTTAGTATCAGGCACTTATATTGTCCGTGTTTATAACAATACACAAAATATTACTCAACGTATGATTGTTAAATAATAATTTATCACCCTTGATAATAAAAAAATAAAATATATGAAAAAAATTAGTTTTATAGTTATATTGATAATGTGCTCTGTACTAACAGTTAATGCACAGCAAAAAGGTTCTTATTTAAATGTTCAAGCAGGTATAGGCCCAAGCGGTTTAAATTACGACCTTAAAGGAGCTACTTCTAATGGAGATAATCAATTGAAAGTTGGGGCAAATGCTCTGATCGGTTATTCATACTTTTTTAACCGTCATTGGGGATTAGGAACGGGTGTAGGGTTCTCATGCTTTAATAGCAGAGGATTATATAAAAATGATTTTTCCGATGCCGATTATTTTAACCTTGGAAATCAGATAGGCAATAATAATGGTAATGACAATGAATATGAACTGAGAGCTCGGCTTGCACATTGGGAAGAAAAACAATCGGTTTATACTTTAGACATTCCGTTAATGATACAATACCAATATAAGTTTGGCGATAAAGAAGGATGGGGAATATATTTTGGTATAGGAGTTAAATTGCATATTCCTTTAAAATCGGAATATGAAGTGATAGACTCTGATTATTCAAATGACGGCAGGTTAAATGTATCCGGATTATTTCACGATTCTAATATCGACTACGGTTCACCTTCCAACTATTCTATTTCTTATCACGGATTCGGTACGATACACAATCCGAATGAAAAATTAGACTGGAACGGTGATATAGATCTCAAATTAGGAATTTCGGGTATTGCAGACCTTGGTTTCTTATTTTCATTAAGTCGTCGTATTGACCTGACCGTTGGCGGTTATCTTAATTATGGTTTCAATGACGTGAAAAAAGGAAACTCCAAACCTTTGATGGAAGCTCCCGAGCAATATCTTCCGTCTGCAGAAAATAATGTGGGTAACGGAATCACATATAATGGAATGATCAACTCGGATCGCGTAAACAAAGCCAACTTTATTTCCTACGGAGGAAAAATAGGACTAAGGATTAAACTGGGTAAAATCGAACATAAAGAAAAACTACCTGTAGAGTGTGATACTTGCTCTGCTAAAGTAGAGCTTATCGGTTTGGATAAATTGATTCAAAAACTGGATAGCTTGCCGAGACAAGAGCCGCAGATAGTTACACAATATATCGAAGCTAATGCAAAAGCTATTGAATGCCTTTCTCCTGAAGAACAGAAAATAGTGCTTCAGAAGATATATTTCGATACAAATAAGTCATTCTTGAGCCAAGAAAGTAAAAACGTATTGGATCAGATCGCAGACATACTGAAAGCTCATCAGAATATTGATTTGAAAATATTTGGTAATACGGATGATGTTGCTAACGATCAAATCAATATTCCGCTCGGATTAAGAAGGGCACAAGCAGCGAGAGATTATTTGGTAACAAAGGGAATTGCTAAGGAACGCATGTCAACTTATACCCAATCGAGCTATACGCCTGTTGTGCCGAACACAGATGCTCACAACAGAAGTTTGAACCGCAGCGCTGAATTTGTTGTAGTAATGGAATAAGAATAAGCTTGTATATAAGAACTTAAGTTGTTTAAAAAATAGAAAATATTATTCTGAGTATTGGAAAGCTAATTTTCCAATACTCAGAATTGTTCTTATAAAAATTATATTTATATATTTGCAGCTGATTTCCCTTTAGAAAGTCACTGTTTCTAAATTATGAAAATCAGGATGTGTTTTGATAAAATATTTCAATTTTTCTGTTTGCAAAGCAACAAAAGTTATTCTTAATAACTTTTGAAATAAATATAGTAATTATATGGTAAAGAACAAAATCCATCTTTCCCTTGCCCACATGTCGGGTAATGAACAAAAATACATAAATGATGCATTTGATTCCAATTGGGTTGTCCCATTAGGACCGAATGTAAATGGTTTTGAAAAAGACTTGGAAGATTTCCTGGGCGGGGATAAAAATGTTGTTGCTCTTAGCTCAGGAACGGCGGCGCTGCATCTCTCATTAATACAACTCGGAGTGAAAGCGGGAGATGAGATTATTTGCCAGAGTTTTACATTCGCTGCATCGGCAAATCCAATTACATATCTGGGAGCAAAACCTATTTTTGTGGATAGCGAACCCGAAACTTGGAATATGTCGCCCGAATTTTTGGAAGAAGCTATATTAGATAGAAAAGTAGTTACAGGAAAATATCCTAAAGCAATTATTCCCGTTCATCTATACGGAATGCCTGCAAAAATAAAAGAACTGCAAGATATTGCCTCAAAATATCATATTCCTATTATTGAAGATGCTGCAGAAGCTTTAGGTTCTGAATACAAGGGTAAAAAATGCGGTACTTTCGGCACTTTCGGTGTTTTAAGTTTTAATGGGAATAAAATTATTACAACATCAGGAGGAGGTGCTTTGGTTTGTTCCAATGAAGAACAGAAGAAAAAAACAATGTTTCTGGCAACACAGGCGAGAGACGAAGCCCCGCATTATCAACATTCCGAAATAGGTTATAATTATCGTCTAAGTAATATTTGTGCGGGAATCGGCAGAGGACAAATGGAAGTGCTGGAACAAAGAATAGCAAGAAGAAGAGAGATAAATGCTTTTTACAGAAAAGCATTTAAAGATATAGAAGGAATCACATTTCAAACGGAACCGTCCAAAGATTTTTATTCGAATTATTGGCTTACAACTATGATAGTTAATCCAATATTAACCGGCGACATTACCCGTGAAAACATTCGTTTGGCATGTGAAGCCGCAAACATAGAAACACGACCGCTTTGGAAACCGATGCATTTACAACCTGTTTTTGCTGATGCACCGTTTTATGGTAACGGCACAAGCGAAAAATTATTTGCCAACGGCTTGTGTTTACCTTCCGGAACGAGTTTAACTGAAAAAGAATTAGATGAGGTAAAGAAAGTTGTGATTAGAAGTTTGAGAATTCAATAATTCAAAATTCGAAGATTATTTTATCGATTTTATTATTGAATGAATTATTTCGGATTATTTCTTTGCAATGATAAACTAATAAATAATCAGTTAATTACTATATTAGCTAATTTTCATATTAATTTAAGGTTTATTATTCTTTTTTGCGTAATTCTTTTTTGCGTAATTGAATCTTTTTATTTAACTTTGCACCGAAATTAATATCTAAAATATAATCCATGAATCCATTTAGTTACGGTACAATAGTTAAGGGTAGCAGCTTTTATGATAGAAAGGAAGAACTTGAACGTATTGTAAATACACTGTCGGGAGGGAATAATATGGTGCTTTATGCGCCGCGCCGCTTCGGAAAAACATCTTTGGTTTTCCGGGCAATGGAAAAACTGGAGAAAAACGGATTTATATGTATTTATTTCGATTTTATGCCGGTTTTTTCAGCGGAATCTTTTGTTCGACTTTATTCTAAAGCGATAGCAGAGAAACAAACTAATCTACAGAAGTTTGCACAAATGTTTTCTTCTCTGATCAAAAATATCCGCCCCGTTTTAAGTTTCGGTCAAGATGGTTTACCGGAATTTTCAATTGATTTCGCCGGAGAAAAAGTTGATGAGGCTACTATTTCACAATTACTCGATTTGCCGGAAAAAATTGCCGGAAATAAGAGAGTTCTGGTTTTCTTTGATGAATTTCAAGAAGTTGAAAAATTGAGCAAAATAAATTTCGAAGCTCTGCTTAGAAGTAAAATACAACAGCAGGAAAAAATTAATTATTTATTTTTCGGTAGTAAAACCCATTTGCTAAAAGAGATGTTCGGCGACAAAAAGAGAGCGTTTTATAATGCTGCGTCGCAAATGAGTATCGGAGGACTTCCGGAAGAAGATACAATCGCATATCTGCAACAAAAATTCGCAACTTCAAATATAACAATTCATGAGAAAGAAGCATTATATATAATCTCGATAAGTTCGAATATTCCTCATTATATTCAAATGCTTGCGGCGGAAATATGGCAATATATGATAAACAACTTAAATGTAGTTACAAATGAGATTATTGATGCCTGCGTCAATCGTTTGGTCGAACTTAAAAGCGATTATTATATGGAGTTGTTCAATCGGCAATCGAACAGTAAAAAAAAATTATTGCAAGCGCTTACAAAAAGTGGAGAAAGTATATTTTCAACAGATTATGTAAGGAAAAACAATTTGCCTGCTGTTTCTACTTTACAACGAGCTGTGTCGGAATTAATCTACGACGGAACGATTGAAAAAAATAAAGACAAATATTTCATTGCCGACCCGTTCTTCAAACTTTTTGTTGAAAAGAAGACATAAGGATTTAAAGATTTCGCACAAAATCATCCAACGATTGTTCCTTCCCCAAGTTCAATTTTTTCTTTAAATGATACCGGTTGCTGATAACGCTTTTATGGTCTATAGAAAGCATTTCAGCAATTTCTTTTGAGCGCATGCCGATGCGTATATATGCACACAAACGCAATTCATTCTCAGTAATATTGGGAAATAGTTCTTTTAATTTTTTGAAAAAACTCGGATGAACTTTTTCAAAGTGTATTTTTGATTTCTCCCAATCATTATCTCTACGTGAATAGGACGAAACAAATTTCTGCATTTCCCGCCAAATTTTATCGGAAATATCATTCGACTTATAAAAAGGTTTGAAGGTGTCAAGCATTTGTTCTAGTACTCTATTCTTTTCGATAATTAACAACTGAGTAGTTGCCATTTCTCTCTCTTTAGCCTCAACTTGTTTTTCAAGTTCGATTTTTTCCAGTTTATTAGCTATTTCCTTGTTTTTTAATTCTTGATCCAGCTGCTTGATTTTTAAGTAGTGTAATTGTTTTTTTCTATTAAGATACAGAAGAATAAAACTGATTGCAACAACTAAAAGTAAGAGTACTGCTATAACTAATAAAGAACGGGTCTGTTTTATTTGTGATTGTTGTTTGATAATCTGCATTTCTTGTTGGTAACTCATTAACTCTGTATGAGTTTTTATCTTTTGCAGTTCACTGGTTTTTTCTTGAACAGCTAAAGAATCACGAAGTCTTATAGCAGTGTTCAGATATTCATACGCTTCCTTTTCATTATTATAGCTGCTTTCAATTTCTGAAAGCAAATAATAAATATGGCTTTCGTATCGTAAAAGATTTAATTGCTGTGCGTAGGGTAAAGTCATTTTAAGAAAATAACTTGCTTTATCATAATCCTTCATTCTATAGAATAATATTCCAATGCTGTACATAACATCACATTTTCTACTTAAAAGAGGATTTGAAATTTCATTAATGTAGATATACGCTTTATTGAGATAATAATAAGCCGTATCTAAATTTCCGGATGAAGAATAGGAATTTCCGATAATCATATTAAGAAATATAGCAATAGTAGTATCATTCTGATTTTCAACAATTGTTAATTCTTCTTTAATCTGAGGTAGTACTTGTTTTCCCATTCGCAGAAGGATGCTGTACCCATTTATTCTCATTATTAATGCGGTTTTTTCGAGTTTAGCATCATTAAATATTCTTTGACAATTAATGTTGTACTCTAATGCATTTTCATCTTCACCAACGTAACTCCATAACATTGAGAGGTAATTATAGGTTAAGCCTATAAATGCAGGATCATCCGTTTCATTTAATAATTGCAATACTTCTTGTAAATACCTGTAAGCACTTACATAGTCCATTCGGGCATCAATATTCGCAGCAGCTTTAAATAACAATAATTTTGCATATTCTTTTGGGTGTTTATCCTTTGATAAAACAATCAAAGCTTCATCTATCAAATAAAAAACATGTTTGTAATTGGTTAGAGTATCTGCAAAATTTACTATCGCATCTAAATATTGTATCCGAGCATTATTTAGAGGAGAATAATTAAGATTATTTAATTGATATAACTTCTGAATTTCCTGTCTGTCTTGTTCGGAAAAACTAAAATCACCATTGTTGAAATATTGATAGTGAATTTCATTATACAAAGAATCATATAATACTTCAAAATTGGAGTACTCATTATTTGAATATGCAGAAAAATGAATAAGCCAAAATAAGAAAATTGTAATTTTGAAAGATGTTTTCATACTGATAATTAAAAACATGTTTTCGTATTAATTGCAAATATACATTTTTTTATTAATTATTTTTTCTATATCAATCTATATTTTTTCTATATCGTGTATATAAGTATATCGTTTCTGATTTTATATTTTTGCCTCCGATTCGAGAAATATATTGAATATATTGTATAAATTAAATCTATAAAAAATGAAAAAATTATTTTTACTATTAAGTTTATTTATTTCGGTTAACATTTTTGCACAGACCGAAAATTCTTTTAAATTTTCGCTTGAAGAAAAAAAGCATGAAAAAACAACATTGAAACAAAAAGATCAAATAAATAACATTTCTT
Organism: Bacteroidales bacterium; assembly: GCA_031276035.1. Classification (NCBI taxonomy): domain Bacteria; kingdom Pseudomonadati; phylum Bacteroidota; class Bacteroidia; order Bacteroidales; species Bacteroidales bacterium. Next base: position 217,644 of record JAISNV010000034.1, read on the forward strand.
CGATGCGTGAGGTAACATCATTGCCTTATGATAAAAGACAGGAAGTTATTAAAGAAATTGCGGAAAAAGGGTTAAGTGATAATAATCAACAAAAAGAAAAATCCGGAGCTTCTAAAGCTATTCATGAAAGATTAGACAGTATTATATCATACCATCCTAACGGAGCTATATATAACGGACAGTTTATTACTTATGATGATGAGTTTAGAATGATTCGCTTACTGAATTGTAACCGCGTTTCAAACTCTTGGAATACCGTTGAAGATTATATTTACGAATATGATGAAAACGGAAACCTTACTCTTTATCATACTAAAGTGCCTGAATATGGTGAGGAATCTAAAAAGGAATATACTTATAATGATTTAAACCAAATTATTGTTTATGTAAACACTTATAAATTAGGGTCAACATGGTATAATAATATGAAAGAGGAATATGATTATGACGAAGATGGCAACATGATTGATGTTATGATTTCTTATGATAATGGTGCCGGCGGATGGGCTTATGGTGAAAGGGAAGCGGCTGCTTATGATGAGTTAGGCAGACAAATTTTATGGCAATCATATTCTTGGACAGGCAGTTCTTGGTTCGGAGGTTATCAGGACGAATACACTTATGACGATTTAGGACACCAAACTTCTTATGTTATATCTTATTGGAATGGTTCAACATGGATTTATGATATGAAATATGAACATGCATATGATGGTAATAATATATTGACTCAATTGGTTGCTTTCTGGAACGGAACAAATTGGAATGGACTTCCTAATTTGGATGTTTATACTGAGAAAACGGAGTTTGCTTATGATGAATCGGATAGAGAAATAGAGCAAATTTACTATCAAATGAAAAATGCAACTACGGGCGCGTGGGTTGAAGAAGGTTCAATGTATACAGTTTGGACAGATTTAGGTAACGGTGAAACACAATCAGTAAAAACATCTTATGATGACGATATAGTTGGCGGCGGACAATATTATCAGATGGTTACAAAAAAATATAACGCAAACGGCGACCTTACTTATGAAGAAGAAGAGCATTTGGGTTGGAATTCTTATACTTTAGATACTTTCTTGTATGACGAGAATAATAATCTTATGGAAAGTAAAAGCTGGAGTCGTGAAGGTGGTATATTATTGGCCAGTCTTTATCTTAGATTTGAATATGATAATGATAATAATCCTATTTTACAAGAGAATTATTTTGGCCAAGGAACAGGCCCTAATGATTGGTTGTTAAATGCATACTTCACATTTGAATATGAAAATAATTATCGTACAAGACATCTTTTTAATTCTGTTTTATATCCTGACAATAACTGGGGCTGGGGCATTGATCTCGACTTTTCTACACCTGCTTCTACGTTAATACAATTCTACACCGCAGAATATTTCCAAGATCGTCATTATGACCATAAAATAACTCATACGTATGATTATCAAACTTCAGGAGGTAATTGGTATATTTTTGATTTTATACGTTATTATTCTGATATAGAACTTCCGGATCCATGTCCTGTTGTAACAAACTTAAACGTATCTTTTGTTTATATGGGTTCGGGTCAAGCTACACTTACATGGACTGCACCGTTAGAAGTTAATAATCCTACTTATAATGTTTATCGTAATAATGTCCTAATAGCCGGAAATTTAACAAGTGCTACTTATACCGATTCCGGTTTTACGCCCTTGTTTCTTAACGAATGGTGCGTTGAAACAATATGCCCCAACGGAGGTTCAGAGTTTGTTTGTGTTACGGGAACTTATGTGCCGCGTTATACTATTACGGCAACATCAGGCACAGGAGGAGCAATTACTCCTTCAGGTAATATTGTTGTATCCCATGGTAATGATCAAACATTTAACATTACTACGAATACTGGCTATGCAATAAGTCAAGTATTGATAGACGGTGTAAATAATCCTGAAGCGGTTAATAATGCTGAATATACTTTTAGTAATGTAGTTCAAGCTCATGCTATTTCAGTAGTATTTGCTCTTGCAGAATATACAATAACCGCATCGGCTGGAAATGGCGGAGGCATTACTCCATCAGGAAATATCGGTGTAAATCACGGACATTCTCAAACATTTACAATAACTCCTTATTCCGGATACAATATCTTACAGGTATTAGTTGACGGTGTTAATAATGCGCAGGCTGTTGCAAACGGTACTTATATTTTTGAAAATATTACTTCTAATCATACAATAGATGCACAATTTGAAGCTATTACATTTGTTGTAAATGCAAGTGTTAACGGTGGTCATGGAGCAATTTCCCCTTCAGGAGAGATTGAATTAAATTATGGCAGTTCACAAACGTTTACATTTACACCTGAAGATGGATATAAAGTGTCTTCTGTTATGATTGATGGTGTAAATAATGCAGCTGCAGTTGCAAACGGAAGTTATACTTTTAACTCGATTATTGCACATCATACGATTATTGTTTCTTTTGAAATAAAGACTTATAATATTTCAGGCAGTGCAGGTGTCGGAGGAATGATTTCACCGTCGGGAGCTATTGTTGTTGAACATGGTGCAAATCAAACTTTTACTATTACACCTAATACGGGTTATGTAATTGCTTCTGTTTTAATAGATGGGATTAATAGTCCGTCGGCAGTAGAAACGGGCAGCTATACTTTTGAACAAGTTACCGGATACCATAGTATATCGGCGCATTTTGATGTAGCAACTTATACAATCACAGCAAGTGTTGTTGGTGGTAACGGAGCTATTAACCCTTCGGGTGAAATAGAAGTTAATCACGGAAGTTCAAGATCATTTACATTTACACCGAGTACAGGTTATAAAATCGAAAGCGTATTAATTGATGGTGTTAATAATCCTAATGCAGTTGCAAATGGAAATTATAATTTTACTAATATTACCGCAGATCATACTATAACCGTTTCTTTTGAAATAAAGACTTACACAATCACAGCTATTTCAAATGGTGAAGGAACAATAGATCCGTCTGGTGATATAGAAGTTGAACACGGTACAAATCAGATGTTTAATATGGAACCTGCACAAGGTTATAAAATTAATACTTTAAAGATTGACAATACAACTGTTCAGGCTACTGATAGTTATACTTTTGAAAATATTACATCAAACCATACAATAGAAGTAACTTTTGTTGAAGATTTGGGTATTGATAATATTGAAATAGTAAAAATTAATATTTATCCGAATCCTGCTCAAAGTTATATTATTGTTGAATCTGAGAATATTATAAACAATATTCAAATTTTTGATATGATGGGAAGAATTGTTCTAAATGTAAATAATATTAGTAATATTCAAGCAACCGTAGATATTTCTCAGCTTAAAACAGGAGTTTATTCAGTTAATGTTGACAGTAAAATTTTCAAAATAATAAAGGAATAAGTATTTAAGGTTAATTTTTAGATGTAAGGATTTTAATTTCTTTACGTAAAAAAGAGGCTCATTGAAGCACGAGTGGTCGGAAGAAATACCGATCACTCTTTTTTTGTTTTGAAAAATATTGATGGATCTCCCCCACAGTAAACAATAATCATAGCAATTGCTAAATCACGGATTTCCATAGCAAAT